>NZ_AEPN01000036.1:0-37283 GCF_000185925.1 Paracoccus sp. TRP
TCCACCAAATGCCGGGACTGAACACCTAAAGCACCATTCGACAAACGCCTTCCTCCTCGTAGTCCAACAGCCGAGGCGAGGCGCAGAAAGGCCATGCGACAGACTTATATGCCGCATTGGTAACGGCCCAGACTCATGCCCGGATATACAGCCAGCCGGCGGCCTGCCGTTCCGCCAGATGCAGAACCGCCGCAGGCACCGTCTTCAGGTCAGCCGGAGCCTTCATGTCCTTGTTGCGCAGCGTATTGTCGCAAAGCCTGACAAGGCCGTCAGTCGCAGGATCGCGTCGTTCGATCACGACCGCCACCGCCTCGGCATTGACGACGATCTCGCAACGCGCATCCGGCGCGGCTGCCAGCAGGTTCCTGGCATTCGACCGTGCCCGCGCAAGCGACGCTTCATCGGGGGCGTGAATGACAAGCTGAAGGGGCATGGTTTCTCCTTGGGTAGAAACGGCGTTATCTGACATGACCGAATTGCCAGTGCGGTCATGTCGCAGGTTGGGCAAGGTGTCGACTCAATACCTCGCGTCCTTGGGCCTGTTGCCGTTCGGCCAGTCGTTGACCTTGCCCGGAAAATCCGGGCGCGGCATATGCGTGAAAAATTCGGCCACGTCCACCGCCTCCTGATCGCTCAGCACACCGCCCTGTCCCAGTTGCCCGGTCAGGTGCATCGCCGGGGGCATCGCCCATTTGACGAATTGCGCCGCCTTGTAGGTCCGCGCCATACCGGCGCCGATATTGAAGCTTTCCTCGCCCCAGAGCGGCGGGAACAGGATATCGCCGGACTGGTCGCGCATCCCCTCGCCATTCGCGCCGTGACATGCCGCGCATTTGGCCGCGTAGATGCGCTTGCCGTTTTCGGGGTCGGGCAGCAGGCTCTCGTCGATCGGCCCGGCATTGACGATATCCACGGTCTGGCCCTTCGGCACGTCCTGGCGCAGCCAGTCCATATAGGCGATCATCGCCTTCATTTCGGGGCCGTCTGGGTCCAGCGGCTTGCCATTCATCGAACGCTGGAAGCAGCCGTTGATCCGCATTTCCAGATCCACGTTCTTGCCGGCGCGCGGCATCACGCGGGGATAGAAGTTCACAGTGTTGATATAGCCGTTCGCTCCCTCGATCTTGCCGTCGCCGAGATGGCAGGAATTGCAGTTCATCGCCGCGCCGACATTGTCGGGCAGCAGCCGGGCGGTATCGGCCAGCAGGCGCTTGCCATACAGGATCTCATCCGCATTGGACTGGGCAAGGATGTCCTTGTCGGCGGGGACGGCATAACGGCCGACAGCGTTGCCCTCGGCATCGAGGATCGCCATCCCTTGCACCTCGGGCGTATCCGAGGGCGATCCGCGCAGGGTGCCCCATCCGCCAAGGGCAAGAACGGCCATCGCGGCGATCAACAAAACCGGCTTTTTCATTGCTCGGCCTCCGGTGCGTAATGGACGGGTTTATGCGCCAGTTCGCGGCGCATGCGGGCGATGTCGCGCTCGGTCACCGCGCTGGCATGGTTGCCCCAGGAATTGCGGATGAAGCTGATCACCCCGGCCAAATCCTCGTCGGAAAGATGGGCAAAGCCCGGCATGGCGAAGGTCATCTGATGCGCCGGGGTCTCGGGCATGCGCCCGCCGGCCATCGTGACCTGGATCAGCGAACTTGGATCATCGGCGAAGACCATCGAATTGCCCTTGAGCGCGGGGTAGATTTCGGGCGCGCCCATACCGTCGAGACGGTGGCACTGCGTGCAATGTTCGACATAGGTGATCGCGCCGGGGGCCGAGAAATCGCCCGCGCGCAGGGCCTCCGTGGTTTCATCCTGCTGCGGCTGCCAAGTCTCGCGCCCCGGTCGCGGCAGCAGCGATTTCAGATAGCGCGCGATGGCCGTCAGGTCGGCATCGGTTAGGTAATGCAGCGAGTGCTGCACCACATCCGTCATCGAGCCGAAGGCCGCCGTCCGCTGGTTCCGGCCGGTTTTCAGGAAGGCGACCAGTTCCTCCTCGGTCCAGGTCGAAAGGCCCGTATCCTCGTTGCGCAGGTTTTTCGCGTACCAGCCCTCCAGCACCGAACCCGACAGGAACCGCCCCGCCGCGTCGCTTTTCAGCGCCTTTTCCTGATAGCCGAGACCGCGCGGCGTGTGGCAGGCGCCGCAATGGGCCAGGCCCTCGACCAGATAGGCGCCGCGGGCAATCTCGGGATCGGTGCCTTGGGCGATCTCGAAAGTGCGGGGCTGCGCGAACAGCAATTGCCACCAGCCCAGGGGCCAGCGCATCGAGGCGGGCCAGGGGATTGTCGTCTCCTGGTTTTCCTTCCGCACCGGCGCGACCGAGGACATGAAATAGGCATAGAGCGCCTGCACATCCTCGTCCGAGACGATGCGATAGGACGCGAAAGGCATCGCCGGATAGAGATGGACGCCATCCGGTCGCACCCCCTTGCGCACGGCCCGCTCGAAATCGCCGTAATCGTAACTGCCGATGCCGGTCTCGGGATCGGGGGTGATGTTGGTGGCATAGATCGTGCCTATCGGCGTCTGCAGGCCAAGCCCGCCCGCGAAGGGCGCACCGCCCGGCGCGGTGTGGCAGGCGATGCAATCGCCGGTCCTGGCAAGATACTCTCCGCGCGCGATCAGGTCGGGATCGCCGATATCGACGGCCCGATCCTCTTTCGGCGCGAACCACCAGGGACTTGACACCGCAATGCCCCAGGCCAGGGCCAGCCCCGATATTCCGCCCAGCAGGGCAAATCTGACGAATCGCATGACTTCCTCGTCTTGGTCGATAAGGAAGCAATAGGCTTTCCTGCGTAGCCGGATGTTGATTCAGATCAATGGTGATGCTATTTTATTTAATTAATTCAATATTATAAGTGAACACGCGCCATCAGGGGCGGAAGCCCACCCTGATCGCGCGGGCGGGCTGTTCGGCAAGGAATTGCGGGGATCCGAACAGCGGCTGGCGCGATTGCCACCGCCTCCTTTCGGCCCCCGACCTTAAGGGAAGCTTAAGGAGCGGATCGTCGCCGAACCGCCCCGCGCATCAGAAGATTGTCACCTGCGTTCCCACCTCGACCAGCGGGTACAGCCGGGCGATATGTTCGTTGTATAGCCCGTAGCAACCGCTGGACGACTTGCGGCCGATCTTGCGCGTATCATGGGTGCCGTGAATCAGGTAGGCAGGCCAGGACAGGTAAAGCGCATAGACGCCCAGGGGATTGTCCACGGCCCCGCCCTCGACCCGTTGCGGCAATGTCGGGTCGCGTTCCCGCATGCTGGGGGTCGGCGTCCAGGTAGGGCGCTCCGCCTTGCGCACCACTTCGGTCCTGCCGCGCTTGGTCAGTTCCTCCGAAACCGGGATCGAGGACGGGAAAACCAGATAGGTGCTCTCGTCGCCGGACCAGAAATGCAGGGCACGCGACGACACATCCGCCAGGATCACCCCCTTGCCGAGGGTCGGGTAGAAATCGCTCCAATGGTGGTTTCGGAAGGAGGATATGTTACGTCGGCTGTCCTGCGCGGGGTCGATCTGATAGACACCCATGTCGGGGGCCTGCCCCGCGGTTGATGCGCCGTAGACGGCCTGCCCAGTGGTCGGATCAATTGCCTGCGCCGATGCGACGCGCGGCAACACCAGACCGCCGGCCAGCAATCCGCACAGAAAAGCGCGCCTGCTGGCACCACCTTCGATTTCAGCCGAAAGTTTGCGCAGCTCGCGCGGCCGTTGATGGCGAGGTTCGTCCATGTCTCATGCTCCAGTCGTTCAGGGGCAAGGCCCCGCGCCCCAGATGACTGACCAAGCTTAAGCCCAGCTTAAGAGCGGCCAGCCGCAGGGCAGGCTGGCATCTTAAGCCTGGGTTAAGGCGCGGCGCATATCGATGGGCAGCAGACCCGAAAAGGACAAGTTCATGGCAGACAGAAGAAGACCCGCCCCTGATCGCCGGCGTTTCCTGCAAGCCGGCATCGCAGCAGGCGCGTTGGTGGTCGGCGGAATACCTGCAATGGCGCAGGACAATCCGATGCCCCCCGACCTGCGCCAGGCCCTGGAGCGCGAACAGCTTGGCGCGGTCCTGGGCAATCCCTCGGGCGATGTCACGCTGACCGAGTTTTTCGACTACAACTGTCCTTATTGCCGCGCATCGGTTGCCGACATCCACCAGTTGATCTCGGAAGATCCGCAACTGCGAATCGTGTTGCGGGAATGGCCCGTGTTCGGCGCAGGATCTCTTTACTGTGCCCGCGCTTCGCTGGCGTCGTTGCGCCAGGAGAAGTTCTGGCCGTTCCACGCCGGCCTGATGGGCATCAAGGGCGAGGCGGACGACAGGAGCGCCCTTCGCGTCGCCGAGGCGGCCGGGCTGGACATAAGCCGGCTGCGCAAGGATATGGATAACATCGAGATCGCCCGGCAGATCGAACATTCATGGCTTCTGGCCGAAAAGATGGGGCTGTCCGGGACGCCGACCTTCATTGCCGGGGACTTCGGCGCCTTCGGCAAGCAATCATTGGACCAACTTCGCTCCATGATTGCAGACGTGCGTCGCAGCCGCTCGTAGAGCGTTGATCCGTTCCGGCTCTTCCGGAATACAGCCCCTCGATCAAGGGCCAGCTGGGATCCTCGCGGAGCACAGCCCAGAGAAACGACCGCGTCTAAGAAGTGCGCATGGCAAGTCGCGAATCCCCGATCAAGGAGTACTCATAGAGGCGAGACCAGCACCGCCCGCCGCAGCAAGACGAGCGGTGCTCTGTCAATCGATCATCAGGGATAACTGATGGGCGTTCCGAACCCCACCGGCAGGTCCAGGAAATACCACACGATGATAAGTACCAGATATCCAATGGAATAGGCGATGCTATAGGGAATGATCGCACTGAAAATCGTACCCATTCCCACATTGCGGTCGTATTTCTGCGCAAGTCCCAGCAAAACGGGGAAGAAGGCATTGAGAGGCGTCAGCGGGTTGGCGACACTTCCGCCCATTCGGTGGATCGCCTGGGTCAATGCAGGATGGATTCCCAGTTGCATCATCATCGGAACGAAAACGGGTGCAAAGATCAGATAGCGCGCAGATCCGCTGATGATGAACATGTCCGCGATTGCCTCAAGCAAAAAGAAAAGCACAAGGACAACCACGACAGGAACCGCCAGATGGGTCAGGGCCTGCCCTCCGCGGATGGCCATAACCGCTCCAAGGTTCGATTCGTTGAACAGATACAGGAACTGACTGACGACGATCGCGATGACGATGAACGGAGCGATCGTTTTCACGGCTTCGGTCATCAGATGAACCATATCCCGCAGGTTCCTGATCTTTCCCGTGCCGACGCCAAATACGGTTCCGGCCAAGGAAAAGACAATGAGCAAGATCGGGAACACCAACCTCATCAACGGCGCATCGATCACCAGCGACCCGGTCGGTGACCGCAGGAAGCTGTTTTGCGGAATTGCGGCCACGATGATCGCCAGAAGAAACAGCCCGACCGAGAGATAGCTTCTCCGCAGCGCCCGGCGTTCCACATCCGTCACCTCGATATCGGTCGGCGCCGCAAGTTCGCCCTCATATTTGCCGAAGCGCGGCTCGACGAACACGACGGTCACGAACGTGGCGATGACCGCGACGACAACGGTGCTGGTCGCCAGCAGGTAGTAGCCATTGAGGATGTTCATGTCGAAATTCACATCGACAAGATGCGCCGACTGGATACTGATCGGGGTCAGGATCGCATCGAAGCTTCCCGGGATGACGCTGACCCCGAACGAGCCGCCGACCACGGCATAGCCAAGAAACAGGCCCACGAGAGGATGCCTGCCCATGCCCAGGAAGACGCTTGCCGAAAGGGCTGGAACGATGGCGAAGGACACATCGCCCGCAATGTTGCCGACAGCGGCGATGCAGGCGACGGCAAAAACGACGTAGATGCCGCGCACGCCCCGCAAGGAGTGCTTGATCGCGACGGTGAAGAAGCCGACCTGTTCGGCGATGCCCGTAGCCGCGGCCATCACGATGACGATCGCAAGCACCGGAAAGTTCTGCAGGTTCACCGAAAGCTTGCTCATCCAGGTCAGGATGCTGTCGAGTGTCAGCATGTTGTGGACCCGGATCACCTCGCCCGACTGGGGGTGCGTCGCGGTCACGCCGGCCCATGACAGGATCGCAGACGCCAGAAGCACCAGAGCGATGATTCCCAGAAAGATCCCCAAGGGGTGGGGCATCCTGTTGCCGATCCGCTCGACAGCGCTCAGGAACCCTTTCTTCCCGACGATTGCGACGTCACTCATGACCGACCCCTTTATCGCCGGAGAGGCTTTCGATCGCATATTGCGCGTGCAGCGCCGCACCCAGGGCAAGCGAATTCTCGTCTATGTTGAAATTCGGGTGGTGGTGCGGAAAGTCTGAGCCGATATCCGCATTCCGGATGCCGACAAAGGCAAAGACCCCAGGATAGGTATCCAGATAGTCGGCGAAGTTTTCCGACGCCATCAGCGTGTCGAACTTCGTCATCGACGGCGCGAGGCCCAGATTGCGGACTGCCCGCTCAGCGATGCTGCTGTAGACGGGATGATTTTCGACGACGTCAAAGCCGGCGCTCCACTCAGTCACGGCCGATGCCCTGAAGGTTTCAGCCGTGGCTCCTGCCATGCGCTCGATCGCGCCGATCATTTCGGACCTGATTTCCGGCGAGGTCGTGCGCAGCGTCCCCTCGATCCTGACCTCCTCGGGAATCACGTTCGCACCTTCTCCGCCCGCAATCTTGCCGAAGCTGAGCGTCACCGGCGCCGCCGGATCGATCTCGCGGCTGGTGATCGTGGCACAGTTCATCACGATCGCGGCGGCAGCGATGATCGGATCAACGCCCCGGTTGGGATAGGCGCCATGCGTGCCACGACCCTTGACCGTGATCGACACCTTCCTGACCGAGGCCATCCTGGGGCCGGCCTCGACCGAAATCTTGCCGCTTTCCAGTTCGGACCACAGATGAATCCCGAAGATGGATTCGACGGGAAACTTCGCAAGTTCTGCCTTGATCTCGGCCGTGCCCTGCCCGATTTCCTCGGCTTGCTGAAAGCACAGCTTGACCGTGCCTTGCAGGGCATCGCGGTTGGTCGACAGGATGCGTGCAGCGCCCAGCAGCATGGCGACATGCCCGTCATGTCCGCAGGCATGCATTACGCCCGGCACCGTGGACGCATAGTCCAGATGGGCATTGGCTTCCTGAATGGGTAGCGCGTCCATGTCCGCGCGCAGCGCGACCATTCGGTGGTCTCGCTTGCCGGCAATCGTCGCAACCAGACCGTGAGCGCCGACCCGGACATGGGGAATACCCATGCCGTCCAATTCCGAAGCGATCAGTTCCGACGACTTCGCTTCCTGAAGCGACAGTTCGGGATTGGCATGAAGTCGCCGCCGTATATCCACCATGTAGCCATGGTGGGCCCGTGCTTCTTTCAAAATATCCATTCTCTTTTCCCTGTTAGGCTCAGGACCCATTGATTTCAGACCGTTGGCATGATTCAGGCCTTGCAAGGAGACCTGAACGATGAGCAACCTTTACTGGCTGTCCGACGCCCAGATGGAGCGCCTCAAGCCTTTCCTTCCGAAGAGCCATGGCAAGCCCCGCGTCGATGATCGTCGCGTTCTGAGTGGCATAATCTTCATCAATCGCAATGGGTTGCGCTGGCGTGACGCGCCGAAGGAATACGGCCCGGCAAAGACACTCTACAACCGGTGGAAGCGTTGGAGCGACAATGGTGTCTTCGCCCGGATCATGGTGGGCCTGGCCACCGAGAGCGCCGAACACAAGACGATCATGATCGATGCGACCTATCTCAAGGCACACCGCACGGCGTCGAGCCTGCGGGTCAAAAAGGGGGGCGTGAACGTCAGATCGGGCGGACCAAAGGTGGCATGAACACCAAATTGCACGCCGTCGCCGATGCAAAGGGGCGGCCGATCGGGTTCTTCATGTCGGCCGGCCAAGTCAGCGATTACACCGGTGCAGCGGCTCTGCTGGGCAGCCTGCCGAAGGCGGGGTGGCTGCTGGCCGACAGAGGTTATGACGCCGATTGGTTCAGAGCTGCCTTGAAAGACAAGGGGATAAAGGCCTGTATTCCCAGTCGGAAGTCCCGCAAGAAGGCGGTGAAATACGACAAGCGGCGCTACAAACGGCGCAACCGCATCGAGATCATGTTCGGCAGGCTCAAGGATTGGCGGCGCGTTGCCACCCGATACGACCGGTGCCCGGAAACCTTCTTCTCTGCGATCATGCTCGCCGCAACCGTCTTGTTCTGGCTATGATCCAGAACGAGTCCTGAGCCTAGAACCCCTTTCAACGCAGGAGAGCAGATGGACGACTGGACCGCATATTTCAAAGAAATGGATCAGCTTCCTGCGCCGATGCGCAAATCCCTTTTGCGCGACAGCCGAAAGCTGCAGTTCCCGGCGGGATCGCGCCTGTTCGGGCCGGGGCAGCCCGCAGGATATCTGCTTTTGCTGGTCTCGGGGAAGGTCAGGGTCACCCAGGTTTCCGACACCGGGCGCGAACTCGTGCTCTACCGGGTCGGCGCTGGCGAAAGCTGCGTGCTGACCTCGGCCTGCATGCTGGCCTATGACGATCTGGCAACCGAAGGCTTGGCGGAAACCGATATCGAGGCCATCGGCATCCCCAGGGCCACCTTCGACGAGATGATGGCGCTGTCGCCCGACTTCCGTGGCTTCGTCATGCGGGCCTGGTCGCGGCGGGTCACGGATCTTCTGTCGCTGATCGACGATATCGCGTTTCAGCGCATCGACCTGCGGCTTGCCAACCGGCTGCTGGCGCTGGCGACAGGTGACACCGTCCATGCCACGCATCAGCAACTTGCCGCTGAGCTCGGCTCGGCGCGCGAGGTCATCAGCCGGACGCTGTCCGAGTTTCAACGCCGGGGATGGATCGAACAGGCCCGGGGCGAAGTTCGGCTGATGAATCGGCCCGCGCTGGAAAAACTGACGCGAGAGCCGGAACTGTAACCAAGTCACCGACGAGAGGTCGCGATCGTGGCATCCACATGCCACGAAACACAGTCCCGAGGTGTCCCGATGATCAAGAACCTTGGCCAGCCCGACCGCATCCTGCGGTTGGCGGCCGGAATTGTCGCAGCCGTGATCGCATGGTTCTACGGCGGCGGCTGGCCGGTGCTCGGCCCCGTGCTGTGGGTCGTGGCGGCCATATTGATCCTGACCGCAGCCTTTGCCACTTGCCCGGCCTACAGGCTGTTCGGCCTGTCCACCTGCCCGCTGAAAAAGAAATGACCAGCTTCACCCCGCTGACCTCTTTCGCGGGCGGCATGCTGATCGGGCTGGCGGCCGTTCTGCTGATGGCCTTTCACGGTCGCATCTTCGGTGCGACCGGCATCCTGTCAGGCCTGATGCGCGGCGGCGATATGCGGGACTGGAGCCTGCGGGCCGCCCTCATGCTGGGCATGGTTCTGGCGCCGGGGCTGATCCTGTTGCTCACCGGCGGGTGGCCGGCGCTGGAGGTTCCGGTGCCCATGGCCGCGATCATCACCGGCGGTCTGCTGGTTGGCATCGGCGTGAGTTACGGCGGCGGTTGCACCTCGGGCCATGGCGTCTGCGGCAATGCCCGGTTTTCGCGCCGCTCGATCACCGCGACGCTCAGCTTCATGGCGACTGCCTTCGTCACCGTCTATGTCACCCGTCACCTGATCGGAGGTTGAGATGCGCCTGCTTTCCGCCCTGCTCATCGGCCTGGTCTTCGGGATCGGCATTGCCACATCGGGTATGATCAACCCGGCCAAGGTTCTGAACTTCTTCGACATCGCCGGGACCTGGGACCCCAGCCTCGCCTTTGTCATGGGTGGCGCGCTTGCCGTCGCCATCCCGGGATACCGGCTGGTGCTTGCCCGCAAGGCCCCCCGGTTCGAGCCGAAATTCCAGCTTCCCGACACGAAACTGATCGACATGAAACTGGTTGCCGGCTCCGGCCTTTTCGGCATCGGCTGGGGGATTGCGGGCTTTTGCCCCGGCGGTGCCCTGCCCGCGCTTGGCACACTCCGCCCCAAGGCACTGGCCTTCGTCGCGTCAATGATCCTCGGCCTCTTCATCGCGCGCGGTCTGAAAGCCCTCGCTGCCCGCTCGCCCCAATCTGCCTGATCGGGCCGCCCGATCCCGCCATCTGATATTCGGAGGATAGCATGTCCTGCAAAGCCGACCTCACCGTGAAACCCGAAGTCACGCCTTTCTTCGATCCGGCCACCAACACCATTTCCTATGTGGTGAAGGATCCCGGATCTGACGCCTGCGCGGTGGTCGATTCCGTGATGGATATCGACTATGCCGCCGGTCGCATCAGCTACGAATCCGCCGATGCCATCATCGCCTTTGTCCGCGAACAGGGGCTGAAGGTCGAATGGCTGATCGAGACCCATGTCCATGCCGACCACCTGTCGGGCGCGCCCTACATCCAGGCGGCACTCGGCGGCAGGATCGGCATCGGCAACCAGATCACCGTGGTGCAGGAAACCTTCGGCAAGGTCTTCAACGAAGGCACCGAGTTCCAGCGCGACGGCAGCCAGTTCGACCGGCTGTTCGAGGATGGCGACAGCTATCAGGTCGGCGGCATGAGCTGCTGTGCGATCCACACGCCCGGCCATACCCCCGCCTGCATGACCCATGTGATGGGCGATGCGGCTTTCGTCGGCGACACGCTGTTCATGCCCGATGGCGGCTCGGCCCGCGCCGATTTCCCAGGCGGCGACGCAGGCACGCTCTACGACAGCATCCAGAAGGTGCTCGCCCTGCCGCGCGAGACCAGGCTCTTCATGTGCCATGACTATGGCCCCAATGGCCGTGACATCGCCTGGGAAACCACCGTGGCCGAGCAGCAGGACCACAATATTCATGTCGGCAAAGGCCGCACGCGCGAAGAGTTCATCGCCATGCGCGAGGCACGCGATGCCACGCTGAAGATGCCGACGCTGATCATTCCCTCGCTTCAGGTCAATATGAAGGCAGGCGAACTGCCGCCCGAGGACGAGAGCGGCAAGCGGTTCCTCAAGGTGCCGCTCGGCGCATTGTAAAGGGCGAGATAGTATGGATATCCAGAAACTCTCTCCGAGGCTCGGGATCTGCGGACAGGTCGAACTGTCGAATATCCCCGAGATCGTCCAGGCGGGCTATCGCCTCCTGGTCTGCAATCGCCCGGACAATGAAGAGCGTGGCCAGCCCGGCTTTACTGAGGTCGCCGAAGCAGCTCAGTCGGCAGGGCTGGCGACCCTGTATCTGCCCATCGCCGGACCTTCCGATTTCGCGCGTCAAGCCCCCGCCATGGCCGAGGCGATGCGAACAGCATCGGGGCCGGTCCTGGCCTACTGCCGGTCCGGCGCCCGATCCTCGATGCTGTGTACCGCCGCCCTGGCCCCCTGACCTTGTTTCATCGCATGGCCCGTTCCTGAAGCCGCGCGATCCGCCTATTGCTGAAAGCGGCCCCCATGCGCCTGTCCCTGACCCGCCATCTGCCCATCCTCGACTGGGGGCGGCGCTATTCGAAATCAGACCTGTCGTCCGACCTGACGGCGGCGGTGATCGTCACTATCATGCTGGTGCCGCAATCGCTGGCCTATGCGATGCTGGCAGGCCTGCCCCCCGAGGCGGGGATCTATGCCTCGGTTCTGCCGATCGTGCTTTATGCGATCTTCGGCACCAGCCGCGCGCTGGCCGTCGGGCCGGTGGCCGTGGTGTCCCTGATGACCGCTTCGGCCGTGGGTCAGGTGGCGGAAAGCGGCACCGCGGGCTATGCCGTGGCCGCGCTGACGCTGGCGCTGCTATCAGGGGCGATGCTGATCGGTCTGGGCCTGCTGCGCTTCGGTTTTCTGGCGAACTTTCTGTCGCATCCGGTGATTGCGGGGTTCATCATCGCCTCGGGCCTGCTGATCGCCGCAGGGCAGGCGCGGCATATCCTCGGCATCGCGGGTGGTGGCGACACCCTGCCGGAAATCCTGCATCGGCTCTGGCAGCATCTGGCCGAGACGAACTGGCAAACGCTGGTGATTGGCGCGGCCTCGATCGCCTTCCTCGTCTGGGTGCGCAAGGGAATGAAGCCCGCGATGAAGCGGCTTGGGGCAAGTGACGGGCTGGCATCACTGCTGACTCGCGCCGGGCCGGTCTTTGCGATCATCGCGACAACCGTGACGGTCAGGGCGTTTGGCTTGCATGAACAGGGCGTCGCCATCGTGGGTAGCATCCCGCAGGGCCTGCCGCCCCTGACCCTGCCCGACCTGGCGCCGGGGCTAATCGGGACACTGGCCCTGCCCGCCGCCCTGATCTCGGTCATCGGCTTTGTCGAAAGCGTTTCGGTTGCACAGACCCTTGCCGCGAAAAAGCGCCAACGCATCGACCCGGATCAGGAACTGATCGGCCTTGGCGCCGCCAATGTCGGTGCGGCTTTCTCAGGCGGCTTTCCGGTGACGGGGGGCTTTGCGCGATCAGTCGTGAATTATGACGCGGGTGCCGCCACCCCTGCTGCGGGCGCCTTCACGGCCATCGGGCTGGCACTGGCTGCGCTGACCCTGACGCCGCTGCTCTATTTCCTGCCCCAGGCCACGCTGGCAGCCACGATCATCGTCGCCGTCCTGAGCCTTGTGGATCCGGCGATCCTGCGCCGCACCTGGGCCTATTCGCGGCGCGATTTCGCAAGCGTTGTGGTGACCGTCCTTTCCACGCTTCTGTTCGGAGTCGAGGCCGGGGTCTCGACCGGCGTCGCGCTGTCCCTGCTGTTGCACGTCCTGAACACCGCCCGCCCGCATGTGGCCGAGGTCGGCCTCGTGCCCGGCAGCCAGCATTTCCGCAACGTCTTGCGCCATCAGGTCGAAACCCTGCCGGGGGTGCTGATGCTGCGGGTGGATGAGAGCCTCTATTTCGCCAATGCCCGCGCCATCGAGACGCTGGTGCTCGATCGCCTGGCAGCCGACCCCGCCATTCGCGAGGTGGTGCTGATGTGTTCGGCGGTGAATGTGATCGACTTTTCCGCGCTGGAATCCCTTGAGGCGCTGGCCACGGAACTGGCCGCGCAGAAGGTCCGCCTGCATCTGTCGGAAGTGAAAGGCCCGGTCATGGACCGGCTCAAGACCACACATTTTCTGCGCGATCTGAACGGCGAAGTCTTCCTGTCGCAATACGACGCCTGGAAGAGCCTGGCCGCGACAGGCCCCACTGCGAAGGCCGGGTAAACACACTGGATAGCCCAGTCGGCCATCGCAACCCTGCATTGTCATCAACGAGAAAAGGACCGAACCCATGAAAAAGACCCTCCTTGCCGCCACCCTGGCTCTCACCACCGCAGGCGCGGCCCAGGCTGACGAGCCGCGCAAACTGGTGACGATCCTGACCGCGCCCGAGGCCCAGACCCAGCTTATGGCGATGGTTCTGACCATGAATGCCGTGGCGCAGGGCGCCGAGGCGAAAATACTGCTTTGCGGCCCTGCCGGCGATATTGCGCTGCAAGCAGCCCCGGAAACCGCGACGGCAGGCCAACCCCCGAAAGGCGCAAGCCCGCAAGGCCTTCTGAAGACGATGATCGCGGAAAACGGCGTGCAGGTGCAAGTTTGCGCGATCTATTTGCCCGGCATGGGTGTCGGCCCGGAAGTTCTCATCGACGGCGTGACCGCTGCGGCACCCGACGCCATGGCGAAGGAACTGATCGACGACGACACGACGGTCATGAGCTTTTGATCCGGAACCATGAATATGAAACAGGTCCTGCCCGCCCTTGCTCTCGCCATCATGCTTCCCTTCGTCGCCCAGGCCCAGGAAAGCGATTCCTACAGCGAAACGAAACTCGGCCTTTACGCGACTGCGACAGAAGCCCATGCCATGATGGAGGCCGATCCTCGCGCGATCCTGATCGATGTCCGCGACCCGTCCGAACTGATGTTCACCGGCGCCGCCGAAGGACTGGACATCCATGTGCCGTGGATGGTGTTCGACCGTTCCGCATTCAGTGCCGAAAAGGGCGTCTGGCCGATGAAGCGCAACGATGGGTTCGAGGCCAGCGTAAAGGCCCGTCTCGATGCCCTTGGCGTGACACCAGAGGATACCATCCTCGTGATGTGCCGTTCGGGTTCGTCGCGCAGCGCGCCTGCGGCGGATGTGATCAATGCAATGGGCTATACCAAAGTCTGGTCCGTTACCGATGGCTTTGAAGGCGGCACGCTCAAGGAAGGCGCGTCAAAAGGTGTGCGGGCCGTGGACGGCTGGCGCAACTCCGGGCTTCCATGGAGCTATAAGGTAGATCCCGGTATCGCCTGGACGCAGGAATAGCTCTTCGCTTGACCATGCCGCGGCACGGTGTCCCCAAAGACACCATGCCGCGGCCCCCGCAACAGCAGGACTTTCAGGCCACGGCCGTTTCCTCGCGCACATCGCGAAGCAGGGCCGCCATCTGCCGGAAGACCGCTGTATGCGGCGATCCAGGACGCCAGGCCAGCACCACCTGGCGCGGACATGCGCCGGGCAGCGGCAAAAGCGCGACACCATGCCCCCGCGTCGCCCCGGCATCCACCGCCAGCTGGGGCAAAAGCGTGATGCCCAGCCCCTCCTCGACCATCGAAACAAGGGTCGGCAGGCTGGTCGCGGCAAATGTTTCATCGGCGTGGAGCGCGATCCCCGGAAAAGCCGAGAGCGCGTGGCGCTGCAAACAATGGCCCCGCTCAAGCAACAACAGCGGTGTGCGGGACAGATCTTCAGGCTCTGCCTGACCCTTCGCCGCCAGCGCATGTTTCTCGCTGACAGCCAGTTGGTATCCATCCTGAAACAACGGCTCAACCACCGCATCGCCCAGATCATGGGGAAGCGCGACCAGAATCAGGTCAAGCCGTCCCTCGGCCAGCCCGGCGGCAAGGCTGTCGGTCAGTTCCTCACGCAGGAATATCCGCAGATCAGGCCAGCGGCGGCGAATCGCGGGCAAGGCGCGGGGCAGCAGGAATGGCCCCAGTGTCGGGATCGCCCCCAGACGGACCTCCCCCTGAAAGGCGCCGCTGTGCTGGCGCGCCGCAGCCTCGATATCCCTGACCTCGGCCAGTATTCGGCGGGCACGCGCGGCAATATCTTCGCCCGCCGGGGTCAGCATGACCGATTGCCGTGTGCGCTCGGCCAGCACAACACCAAGGCGCCCCTCAAGTTCTTTCAACCCGGTCGAAAGCGTCGGCTGCGTCACGTTGCAGACCTCCGCCGCGCGCGAGAAGTTCAGCGTATCGGCAAGCGCGGTCAGAAAGCGAAGCTGGCGAAGGCTGGGCATGTTATTGAAAATCTAGATTACGCTTAGTCATATAATCAATTTCATATATATGTGTAAACCTACTACCTCTTGGTCATCGCAAACACGAACCCAGAGGTTTCCAGATGACCGACGCCCCCGCCCTGCCGCGGCTGAATGAACCGGCCCCCGATTTCGACGCGCCGACCACCCATGGCCGCAAGAAGCTGGCCGATTTCCGCGGGAAATGGCTGGTGCTGTTCTCGCACCCGGCGGATTTCACCCCGGTTTGCACCACCGAATTCATCGGCTTCGCAAAATTGCAGGAACAGTTCGCCGCGATCAACACGCAGCTGATCGGCCTGTCGATTGACAGCACCCATTCGCACATCGCCTGGACGCGCAACATCAAGCAGAATTTCGGCACCGAGATCGGCTTTCCGATCATTGCCGATCTCAGCATGAAGGTCGCCCATGACTATGGCATGATCATGCCAGGCGCTTCGGACACGGCTGCGGTGCGGGCCACATTCGTGATCGACCCTGAGGGCGTGCTGCGTGCGATGCTCTACTATCCGATGAATGCGGGCCGGTCTGTGGCGGAAATCCATCGCCTCGTCGTGGCCCTGCAGACGGCCGACACCAATGCCTGCGCCATGCCCGAAGCCTGGGTACCCGGCCAGCCGGTCATCGTGCCGCCCCCGAAAACCCCGGAAGAGGCCGAAGCGCGCGCCGCCGAGGGTTACAATACGGTCGACTGGTATTTCTCGACCCGCACTCTCTGAACATCAAGGCAGGGGCATCATGCCCCTGCCCGACTTGACCTGCGCTGCGAAAGTCCGCCTTCATGACACCGATCCGTATCACAGACAGCTTCTTCATCACCGGCCAGATCCGGGCTGCGGACATGCCCCAGCTTGCCGCTATGGGGTTTGTCGCCATTCTCAACAACCGCCCCGATGGCGAGGAAGCCGACCAGTCCGATCATGAAACCATGCGCCAGGCGGCGGCGGCCGTCGGCATGGGTTATCTCTGGCTGCCGGTGACGGGTTCCACGATCGATGGCGAGGTGGCGGAGACGTTTCGCTCCATGCTCGACGCCGCTTCGGGACCGGTACTCGCGCATTGCCGCTCCGGCGCTCGGTCCTTCACCCTTTGGGCCATCGGCGAGGTGCTTGCCGGCCGGATATGCTCCGAAGACCTGGCCGGGTTCGCGCAGGTCAGGGGATGCGACGCAAACGCAGCGCTGAACTGGCTCGCGCATGATGCCCAGGCAAGGGGCCAAACTCTTCTACGAAAGGAACCTCAGATGTCCAGCAAACCCGAAGTGACCGGTTTCTTCGATCCGCGCACCTGGTCAGTGCAATATGTCGTGGCCGACCCGGCAACGAAGGACTGCGCGATCATCGACCCTGTCTATGACTACGACGAGAAATCCGGCCAGACCGGAACGCAACACGCCGACGAGATCCTGCGCTTTGTCTCTGACCGGGGCTATCGCGTGCAATGGATTCTCGACACCCACCCCCATGCCGATCATTTTTCCGCCGCGCATTACCTGAAGGAAAAGACCGGCGCGCCCACGGCCATCGGCGAAAAGGTGGTCGAGGTGCAGAAGCTATGGAAAGGCTTCTACAACTGGCCGGATTTCCCCGAGGACGGTCGCCAGTGGGACAGGCTCTTTGCCGATGGCGATACGTTCATGGTCGGGACGATTCCTGCGCGTGTCATGTTTTCGCCCGGGCATACGCTGGCCTCGATCACTTATGTGATCGGCGACGCCGCCTTTGTTCATGATACGCTGTTCCAGCCTGACAGCGGGACGGCACGGGCCGATTTTCCCGGTGGAAATTCGAAGGTCCTGTGGGACTCGATTCAGGCGATCCTGGCCTTGCCTGACGAGACCCGCATCTTCACCGGCCATGACTATCAACCCGGCGGGCGGGAACCACAGTGGGAGTCGACCGTGGCCGAACAGAAGGCCGGGAATATCCACATGGCGAAATACCGGACCGAGGCGGAATTCGTCACCGCGCGCGATGCCCGCGATGCAACCCTGCCGATGCCGAAGCTGATCCTGCATGCCTTACAGGTGAACATGAACGGTGGCCGATTGCCCGAACCGGAGTCCAATGGCAGGCGATATATCAAGCTGCCGCTCGACGTGCTGACCGGCGCGGATTGGGGGTAGATCATCCCTGTAAAGCAGCACCGCCAGGACCCGCCGCCGCTTTGAATAGCTGCGGAGTTGATCACCCCGTAGCGATGGAATGCCGTTGCGCGCGGCCTGGAATACTCGGTTAGGAATTTCGAACCGGACCCGGAAGATATGTAAGCAAAATCACTCCAGCGCCAGATTACCAATCCTGATTGCAATTCCTGCCGCCGCGCTATTCGGGCCGACAACTTGCCGCGCGTCACCCTGCCACGTTGCCGTGGCGGGTCAGAACGATACCTTGTCGCCTTGATCCCTGAAATGATCAGCCCGCATCCACTAATACACTTTCGAAAGCGCATGGTGCCAGACCGCGCCTTGCCAGAGAAACGAGATGCCCCGTCAGACCCGAAATGACCATATGGCACAGAAGGCAGACCGGCCCGATATACTGGACCTTTTGCCGACGATGGCCGCGCTGGTATGGCTACCTCAGGCGGCCTTGCTTGCCGTTGCGATTGCGGCGGTGGCGAAGGGCGCGGTGCTGGCGGAGATCGCGGGATTCGCCGCCCTTGCGGCATTTCTCGGTATCTTGCGGGCGCTGATCACCTCCGCCAGTGAGCGTGCAAGCTTTCTCAGGGCGCGCGAGGCGGTGACGGGCCTTCGCAATGCAGCCGTTCTGGCTCTGGCGTCGCGCTCCCCTCTGGATGCCACGCGCACGGCTTCGGGCGAGGCCGCCAGCATGATCGCCGAACAGGCCGAAAGCATCACGCCATGGCTCGCGCGGTTCGGGCCGACACGCGTCAAGGCGGTCGTCATCCCTTTGGCGATTTTCCTGACAATCCTGCCGCTCTCCTGGGCGGCAGCGCTGGTCTTGCTGATCGCATTGCCAGTGATCCCGGTCTTCATGGCGCTGATCGGCTGGCGCGCGCAGGCGGCCAGCAAGGCGCAACTGGTCGAGGTCGGCGCGATGAACGCCTTTCTGCTGGACCGGTTGCGCGGGCTGGCCACGATCCGGGGGCTGGGCGCGGTTGATCGGGTGGCGGAACGCGTCGATGAGGAGGCGCAATCCCTGCGGGTGCGCACCATGGCAGTGCTGCGCATCGCCTTCATGACCTCGGCGGTGCTGGAGCTTTTCGCAGCACTCGGTGTCGCCATGGTCGCGGTCTATGTCGGCTTTCACCTGCTGGGGGACCTGGATTTCGGCGCATGGGGCGGCAAGCTCGGACTGGCGCAGGGCATGTTCATCCTGCTGCTGGCGCCTGCGTTTTTCGAGCCCATGCGCGAATTGTCGGCTATCTGGCATGACAAGGCGGCGGGTCAGGCCGCGCATGAAAACCTGTTGCGGCTGGCGCAGGAAGGCCACCGGCTGCCCGAGGCCGGGCAAGTCTCCGCTCCGGTTCCCGCAGACAGGCTTGCGATCGGCCCGGCGGTTGTTGTCAGGGGCCTGACCTTTGACCACACCGGACCCGACCGCCTTTTCCCGGAGGGGCTGGGCTTTACCGTCAACCACGGCGAACATGTTGCCCTTCTCGGGCCCAGCGGGGCTGGCAAGACCACGATCCTGTCGTTGATTGCGGGGCTGACGATGCCGAAAGCCGGCCGGATCGAGGTTTTCGGGCAGGAGCTGCGCCCCGGGACCGTCCTGCCCCTGCGCGCGCGGATGGCATGGATCGGGCAGAACCCGCATATCTTCGCCGGATCGCTTGCCGCCAATGTCACCCTGGGCCGCAGCGGCATTGATGATGATACCATCGCCCGCGCATTGGCCGCGCTGCGGCTGGACCATGTGGCGCGCGCGCGCGGAAGCGCCCCGATCGGCGAAGGTGGCGCCGGTCTTTCGGGTGGCGAAGCCCTGCGGCTGGCCCTGGCAAGGATCGCCGTCACGCCGCAGGCGGAGCTGATCCTTGCGGATGAACCCACCGCCCACCTTGATCCCGTCACCGCGGGCAAGATCACCGACGCCCTGCTACGGCTTGCGCGGGGGCGTACTCTGATTGTCGCAACCCATGACCCGCGCCTCGCCGCGCGATTGGATCGCAGCATCCGTCTGGCCCCTCTGGCAGGGAGGGCAGCGGCATGAAGCGCGTTCTGAATGATTTCCGGCCCTTCCTTGGCCTGTTCCGCGCAGGTATAGGCCGGAAACTGTTGGGAGGTGCGGCGCTGGCCGCCCTGACCGGGCTGATGGGCATGGCGCTTCTGGGCCTGTCGGGCTGGTTCATCACCGCGACCGCGCTTGCGGGGCTGGTGCCCGCCACGGCCTGGGCCTTCGATGTCTTCATGCCCTCGGCGGCGATCCGGCTCTTTGCGCTTGGCCGCACGGCGGCGCGTTACGGCGAAAGGCTGGTGACCCATGATGCAACGCTCGGCCTGCTGGCCGCGTTGCGCGGGCGGCTGTTTCGCGGCTGGTCGGCGCCGGGCGCGGCACGGGCGCTGGCGATGCGCCCGGCCCGCCTGCTGTTTCGGCTGACCGCCGATGTCGACGCGCTCGATACCGTTTATCTGCGTGTGCTGGTACCGCTGGGAACCGCGATCATGGCGGCGCTGGCAACAGGGATCGCGCTGGCCTTCATCAGCCCGGCTCTGGGGTTCGCGGTCTTTGCGGTGCTGGTGCTGACCGGAACTTTCGTCGCGGGGATCACTGCGCGCAGCGCCACCCCCGCAACCCTGCGCCGCGCCGCCCGGATCGAGACCTTGCGGGCGCGCGTCATCGACCTTGCCAGCGGCCAGACCGACCTGCTGATGGCGGGACGGATCCCTGCGCAAAGGGCCGCGCTGGCAGAGGTGGACGCAAGGCTTGCCGCCGACGACCACCGCCTCAACCGGATCGAGGCTCGGGCAGGTCTGGCCCATGGCCTGCTTGCGGCGGTGTTGCCTGCGCTGGTGCTGGTGGCGGCGGCAGCAATCGCCGCCGGGGGGCATATCGGCGCACCGGGTGTCGCGCTTGCCCTCCTCATCACCATGGCCGCGACCGAGCCTTTTGCCGCCCTGCGGCGCGGCGCGCTGGATTTTGCGCGCGCCCGTCTTGCCGCAAGACGCACCGGGCCTGCGCTGCTCTGCGCCGCCTTGCCTGTCGGCGGGGCCGGACCCGCCCCCGGTTTCGCAGCGGAATTGCATCACGTCACGCTGCGCCACGATGCGGCCCTTGCGCCGATCCTGCGGGATCTGTCGCTTTCGGTCCGAGAGGGCGAGCATATCGCGCTGATCGGGCCAAGCGGTGTCGGCAAGACCAGCCTGATCCAGTGCCTTGCCGGTGATCTGCCGCCCACGGCGGGAAGCGTCCGCGTCACCGCCGCTGCGCGGCTGACACAGCGCACCGAACTGTTCCGCGTCACCCTGCGCGAAAATCTTCGCCTCGGCGCCCCCATGGCAAGCGACGCGCAGATGATGGACGCTCTGACGCAGGCCGGGCTGGAAAGCATCATCCATGCACTCCCTCGTGGCCTCGACACAGAACTCGGCGATGGCGGCCAGGGTCTGTCGGGGGGACAGGCGCGGCGGCTGGCCCTTGCCCGGCTGATGCTGCGCGATGTGCCGCTCTGGCTTCTGGACGAGCCGACCGAGGGGCTGGACGGAGAGACCGCCCGCGATGTTCTGGCCCGGCTGCGCCATGCCGCAGGCAATCGCGCCACGATCACCGCCACCCATATCCGACGCGAAGCGGAAGATGCCGACCGCCTGCTGATCCTGGGGGATGGCGGAATCGCGGCCACCCATATCCGGGGCAGCCCGGGATTTGAGGCCGCATTGAACGGCCTGCGCCCCGACTGATCCGCCCGTCACGGGCAAAAAAGCTCCATCCACCCGCAGACGCAAAGGCAGCAAGATGGAATTCGACGTTGTAACCCTGTCGCGGCTTCAGTTCGCTTTGACCGCGCTTTACCATTTTCTCTTCGTGCCCCTCACTCTTGGCCTTTCCGTGCTGCTGGCGGCGATGGAGACAGTCTATGTGATGACGGGCCGCCCGATCTGGCGCCAGATGACCAAATTCTGGGGCACATTGTTCGGGATCAATTTCGTGCTGGGCGTCGCCACCGGCATCGTGATGGAATTCCAGTTCGGCATGAACTGGAGCTATTACAGCCATTATGTCGGCGATATCTTCGGCGCGCCGCTCGCCATCGAAGGGCTGATGGCCTTCTTCCTTGAGGCCACCTTCGTCGGGCTGTTCTTTTTCGGCTGGGACAAGATGTCGAAGGTCGGGCATCTCTTCGCCACCTATGCGGTGGCGATCGGATCGAACTTCTCGGCGCTCTGGATCCTGATCGCCAATGGCTGGATGCAGCACCCGGTGGGGGCTGAGTTCAACCCGGACACGATGCGGATGGAGGTCACCGATTTCTTCGAGGTTCTGTTCAACCCGGTCGCCCAGGCCCGCTTTGTCCATACGGTTTCGGCAGGCTATCTGACCGCCTCGGTCTTCGTTCTTGGTGTCTCGGCCTGGTATCTGCTGAAGGGCCGCCACATCGCCATCGCCAAACGCTCGATGACCATCGCAGCTTCCTTCGGACTTCTGGCCTCGGTTTCGGTCGTGGTTCTGGGGGATGAGGGCGGCTATCTGGCCTCGGAACACCAGAAGATGAAACTCGCCGCCATCGAGGGCATGTGGAAGACCGAGCCGGCTCCCGCCTCCTTCACCCTGTTCGGCATTCCCGACATGGAGGAACGCACCACCCATTATGCGGTCCACATCCCCTGGGTCATGGGACTGATCGGGACCCGTTCGCTGACGACCGAAATCCCCGGCATCGAGGAGTTGGAAGCCCATGCCGAAACCCGGATCCGCAACGGCATCCTTGCCTATGATGCGCTGCAGGATTACCGGGCCGCGCCCTCGCGCGAGGCAGTGCCTCCCGAGGCCGTCACGGCCTTCGACGAACACGGCCACGATCTCGGCTATGCGCTGCTTTTGACGAAGTATGTCGAGGATCCGCGCGAGGCGACTGAGGCGCAGATCAAGGCCGCAGCGTGGGATACGGTGCCGCATGTTCCGACGCTGTTCTGGTCCTTCCGCCTCATGGTCGCGATCGGCTTCTTCAACGTCGCGTTGATGGGCTTTTTCGTGGTGCTTTCGGCGCGCCGCAAGCTGGGCGTCAGCCGCTGGCCGCTGAAGATCGCGGTGGCCTCGCTGGCGCTGCCATGGATCGCCGCCGAACTCGGCTGGATCACCGCCGAATTCGGGCGCCAACCCTGGGCGGTCGAGGGCGTTCTGCCCACGGTCGCCGCTGTTTCCGAACTGACCGTGCCGACCCTCTGGCTGACGATCATCGGCTTCACGCTGATCTATTCGGTGCTGATCGTGATCGAGGTCCGGCTGATGCTGGAGGCGATCCGCAAGGGGCCGCAGCCCGATCACGACCCGGAAATGCCCCTTGCCCCCAAACCCCTTGTTGCAGCGGAGTGACGCCATGATCCTGCATGAACTCATCGACTACGGCACGTTGCGCGTCATCTGGTGGCTGCTGCTCGGCGTATTGCTGATCGGCTTTGCCGTGATGGACGGCTTCGACCTTGGGGTGGGGATGCTTTTGCCCTTCGCCGGCAAGACCGATATGGAACGGCGCATCGTCATCAACACCATCGGCCCGGTCTGGGAGGGCAACCAGGTCTGGCTGATCCTCGGCGGCGGGGCGATCTTTGCCGCCTGGCCGCCGCTTTATGCGGTCAGTTTCTCGGGCTTCTACCTTGCGATGTTTGCTATCCTCGCCGCGCTGATCCTGCGCCCGGTCGGGTTCAAGTATCGCTCGAAACGCGAAGGCCCACGCTGGCGGAGGAACTGGGACTGGGCGCTGTTCGTAGGTGGCTTCGTCCCGGCGCTGATCTTCGGTGTCGCTGTCGGCAATGTGCTGCAAGGGGTGCCGTTCCGGCTCGGCTCCGACCTGCGGATCTTCTATGACGGCAGCTTCTTCGGCCTCCTGAACCCCTTCGCGTTGCTGTGCGGCCTGTTGTCGGTTGCCATGCTGGCGATGCACGGGGCGAACTGGCTGGTGCTGAAATCCTCGGGGGCGGTTGCGGCCCGGGCGCGGGTCTTCGCCAGGATCGCGGCCCTTGCGACCATCGGGCTCTATGCGCTTGGCGGGCTGGCCCTTTGGCTCTTTGTCGATGGTTACCGCATCACCAGCGTGATCGACCCGTCCGGCCCGTCCAACCCGCTGGCAAAAACCGTTGAGAACTCGGCAGGCGGCTGGTTTGCGAACTATGCCGCCCATCCCTGGATGCTGTTGGCCCCCGCCCTTGGCTTCGTCGGCGCGCTTCTGGTGCTGTTGGGGCTGCGCTCGGGACGCGAGATCGGAACGCTGCTGTTCTCGAAGCTTTCGATCTTCGGGATCATCTCGTCGGTCGGGCTGTCGATGTTTCCGTTCATCCTGCCCTCGACGGTGCAGCCCGGGGCCAGCCTGACAGTCTGGGACGCATCCTCCAGCCATCTGACGCTCTTCATCATGCTCTTTGTCACCGTGATCTTCCTGCCTCTGATCGCCGCTTATACCGCCTGGGCCTACAAACTGCTGTGGGGAAAGGTGGACGAGGACGACATTAACGGCGGTGGTCACGCTTACTGAAAGGAAAAGGAATGTGGTATTTTGCTTGGATCCTCGGCCTACCCCTGGCCGTCTGCTTTGCCGTCTTGAACGCGATGTGGTTCGAGATTCTGGAGGGCAATGATCACAGCAACAGCGCATCGCACCCCGATAAGCCCACCTAGACGTGATATGCCCTGTCTCGACCTCGCGCGGAAGATGGGTCGGGCAACCGGGATGGCCAATAATCTGCCTGCTAGAAAATAGAAAAGGCCGCCCAAGGGCGGCCTAAGCGATTGATCACACGTCGATTTCGAGTGAATTATGACAGAAGTGGTTGCGGGGGCGCGATCTGCGAACTATTTCGCAATGTCAAAGGTAATCATCCCGCCCTGCTCCGCGAAAGCAGCCTGAAGCCTTGCGCGCAAAGCACGCTCAACTGCGTGCCTTGCTGCACACATGAGAGGAACGATTCTGTTCGCCGGCCCCTGCGGTCTTGCAGTGATTGCCTGCAATACGCCGGTCCCCTCCGGCGGTCGCGTGCGTTGTACGAGAGATACATCGAAACTGGCGGCGGCCCGTATTGAGACCGCCGCCAGATGTTGACGGGTCGGCCTCAGGCGCGTTCGGGCAGTTTCATGCCCAGCCAGTCCTGATAGAAAGTGTCAATATCGGGTTCGAAATCGTGGATGACCGGATACCACGGCGTCGGGGCCTCGACATCCAGCAGGTCGCCCGACAGCGGGCAGTAATATTCGCGGATCACCTGCCAACTGCTGGTCGGCGTCATCAGCCGCGGGTAAAGTTCCTCCATCTCGGCTTGCGTTTCACGCACATGCATCACGGCGTGCAGCTTCCAGTTTTCGCGCCAGTCGCAGAACTCATGCCCGGCGATGCTTTTGATGACCCATTTATTATCCGCCTTGCGCTGGACGATGAACAGTTTCGGACCAAGCGGCAGGATGATCCGGTCATCCCAGGGCACGCTTTCCTGCAGAACCTCCAGATAGATTTCAAAGCGTTCGCGGTCCTTGGGGGTCGAAAGCATGGTGTGCAGCGTGTCGCGGTCGATCGTGCCGTCCACCAGATCCTTGATCTTAGATTTCGTGTAAGCCATTGGTTTTCCTCCTGATCAAAGAAGGGGCCGCCGCTTGGGCGGCCCGCTGCACTTATTCGTCCACGAATTTGACGGTCTTGACGTCCGGCAGTTCCGAGATGTCCATGGAGTATTCGCGGCCATAGGACGGGATCGGAAGATCGGCCTCCATCAGTTTCCAGTCCTCGGGCAGATCCCAGAACTTGCGGAAGCTTTGCTCGAACTTGGGCCCTAGCTTGAAGCTGGCCGCGAACATCTGCTGGACATGCAGCCCGGCATCCTTGGCCAGGATCCGTTCGCGTTCCTTGGCCATCCAGTCGCGGGTCGGCACGGCACGGGCCAGCCGCTGCTTGCGGATTTCGGCCCGGCGCGCATCGGTTGCGGCCTGATCGACGCCGAACAGCCCATCCGCGCCCTTGACCAGCTTGACGCCATAGACCGAATTCGCAAAGCGCTCGATCAGATAGCCGCCATTCACATCGTCGGCCACGCTTTGCGGGACACGATCCAGCGGATCGCCAAAGCCCGGACCACCGCGCATATAGTTCAGGTAGAGGTCGTAATCCTTGAACATTGCTTCGGTGGTGATGGCCTGCTTGTCGCGCTTGATCAGCGCATCGGGCAGCAGTCCGTCCCAGACCGGGTTTTCGGGGTCCTTGTCACCGCCATGGGGAATTTCGCCGCCATTGGCGATGATTTCCTTCAGGTTGGTGTCATGGGCCTCGAACCGATAGCCCGATGCCGCCGGGTAACCGCCCATCAGACCCCAATCCGAGGTGATATGGCCGTTGCCCATGAAGAACATCGTCCAGTCCTTGGCGTTCCAGACCATGCGCAGCGACTGGAAGCCGCAGCCGCCGCGATATTTGCCCGCGCCGCCCGAGGATGCCTTGATCTCGCGGCCCAGATAGACCAGCGGCTCGGCCAGTTCCCAGATCTCCATGTCGCCCATGTCGCCTTCCGGGTTCCAGATGGCGGCAGCATGGCTGATCCCGTCCTTATGGGCGCTGGCGCCCACCCCGTTTGCGGCACATTCGAACGAGTTGACGGCGTGAACCTCATCAAACTGGTTGAAGCCACCGCCTTGCAGCCAGTTCGAGGTATTGGCGTTGCCCGCGTTCACCTCTTCCAGATAGCCGCGCCCGAAATAGGACCGCGACAGCCCGCGCCACAGCGAGGTCCAGGAGCTGACCAGGAAGTGCCACGAGTAACTGAACGCCACCCGCCGGTCATCGGGGTTCATCCAGGTGCCTTTCGGCAGCCGGAATTCGGTCCCGTAAGCCGCGCCATCGTTGATCATCTCGGTCGGGATCAGCGATTGCGTCATCATCACCCAGATGCCTGAGGTAAAGCTGACCGCATGGGCGTTGTAGGTATGCCAGCCCCACCGGCTTGATCCCTCGAAATCCAGCCGCCATGTCGCATCCGGGCGGATGGTGATTTCCGAAGGCGTGTGCATGATCGTGTCCACCTTCGCGAAATCCGAAGGCACGCGGACATCTTCATGCGCATAGGGCACATCGACGAAACCGACCTGGCGATAGGTGCCGGGAATGGTCATCGCCTTGATGCGGGCTTGCAGGCCGACGCGGCCATGCTCGATCGCTTCATAGGCGAATTTCATATAGTTCTCGATGCCCTCATCGGCGATCACCTGCTCGACCAGATCACGGATCATGTGGCAGCCGGCGATGCGGGTGCGTTCGTCCAGCATCCAATAGCGCGTGGTCCGCACCGAACGCTGGCTTTCATGCAGCCAGTCGCGCAGCAGCGTGTCATTGACCCCGATCTTGCGGCAGGTGATCTGATAGCCGTCACCAAAACGCTGGATCTGGCCGGTGGACATCGAGCCGGGGCCCACCGATCCGGTGTCGATCACATGGGTCACGCCACCAACCCAGCCGATCAGCTCGCCTTCATGGAAGATGGGAACGATGGTGTGAATGTCGCAGGTATGAACGTTGCCGATCAGGTTGTCGTTGTTGCAGAAGATATCCTTGTCATTGATGCCGGGGTTCGATTCCCAGTCGTTTTCGATCATGTATTTGATCGCCGCGCCCATGGTGCCGACATGGATGATGATGCCGGTCGAGGTCAGGATCGCATCGCCCGCCGCGTTATAGAGCGTAAAGCACAATTCGCCTTCCTGCTCGACGATAGGGCTGGCCGCGATCTTTTTCGCCGTTTCGCGGGCATCCACGACCCCGGCCCGAAGGCGCGAGAACAGCTTGTTATACATGATGGGCTGGCTGTCGCGCAGCTCCATCTTTTCGATGCCGGCGTAATGGCCGGTGCGCTTGGTGGCCTCCATCAGCCGGTCGCGGTGCTGTTTCAGGGTTTCGCCACCACGGACGATCCCCTTGTCCGTCGTCGAATGATTTGGAACAGGTAGCGTGATTTTGGTCTGGAGGGCTCCGGCTCTGCTTTTTCGAGGTTATGCTGCTTGGCGCTGATGGATCAAGCGCCGGTTTTGGATGGTCAGTTTCTTGATCTTCTCCCTTCGTGCCAGGATTGCCGGGCCGCGTCCAAAGTAGACGTCGGCGGGTGTCAGATTGCAGAGGCTTTCGTGGTATCGGTGGTGGTTGTAATGATCGACGAAGGCGGCGATGGCGGCCTCAAGTTCGCCCTCCAGATAGTAGTTTTCCAGAAGGATGCGGTTCTTGAGGGTTTGGTGCCAGCGCTCGATCTTGCCCTGCGTCTGGGGATGATTGGGCGCACCGCGGACGTGATCCATGCCGTGGTTGCCGAGGTATTTGGCCAGATCGTCTGCGATGTAACAGGGGCCGTTATCGCTGAGCAGCCGCGGCTTGTGCAGCACGGCGGCGCAGTCACACCCTGATGCGGCCAGAGCAATGTCCAGTGTGGCGCTGACATCATCCGCCCCCATATTGGTGCAGAGCTTCCAGCCCACGATGTAACGCGAGAAGTCGTCGAGGACCGTGGACAGATAGAACCAACCCCAACCGATCACCTTGAGATAGGTGAAGTCGGTCTGCCACATCTGGTTCGGCCTGGTGGTCTTGTCCCTGAACTCGTCTGCCGCCTTGACCACCACATAGGCGGGGCTGGTGATCAGGTCGTAGGACTTGAGCAGCCGATAGACGGAAGCCTCTGACACAAAATATTTTTTCGTGTCAGTGAAGCGAACCGCCAATTCCCGCGGGGACAAATCCGGCTCAACGAGCGCCAGGTCCACGATCTGATCCCGCACGGGGTCCGCGATGCGGTTCCAGAGCTTGGATGGCCGTGATGGGCGGTCTTCCAGCCCTTCAGGGCCATGCTCGACGTAGCGATCATACCAGCGGTAGAAGGTCGTGGGCGGCACCCCGATCTGGGCCAGGGTCCGGCGTACTGGAAGGTGGGATTGCTCGATGATGCGGATGATCTCAAGCTTCTCGGAAGCAGGGTATCTCATTCGTGGTCGCCCCCAGCCCCGGTCATGTTTTTTTTGAGGATGCGGTTCTCCAGAGTCAGATCAGCCACAACTTCCTTGAGGGCCAGAGACTCGGCACGCAGGTCCTTTACCTCCGTGCCGGTTGCCTGGCGGGCGGTATCCCCGGCCAAGCGTTTCTTCCCGGCCTCGAGAAACTCCTTCGACCAGCTGTAATACAGGCTCTGCGCGATGCCCTCGCGGCGGCACAGCTCCGCAATGCTGTCGTCGCCGCGAAGCCCAGCCAGGACAATGCGGATCTTCTCTTCCGCGCTGTGGACCTTGCGGGTTGCCCGGCGGATGTCTTTAACGGCCTTCTCCGCCTCGGCTTTCGTCGTCACGGGTTTCGCTGGCGCGGTCATTCGGTTCTTGCTCATCTTCGCTCCATGAAGGCTACGATGAGCCAGAAACCCTCCCTTCCGCAATATCGCTGAACTGTCCCATCGGCGCTGACGTCAGACAGAAGAGCTTGAACGGAAGGCGCGCGAACTCAAGGAGATGAGTATGACGCTCAAGCACCTTGCCAATAACTGTCGGGGCAATGCTCGACCAGACTGCCCGATCATCGACGAGCTGGCGACCAATGTCGGCGTCGAGGCCAGCCCTTCAAGCAACCGTCATCATTTTGACGCGACGGGGAACAGATTCGAGCACACGAGGTCCGTCGTTTCGGCGAAGGTAAAACTGAGCAGCCACGGAGCCAGGGAGCGATAGCCATGACCCTTGCCGGCGAAATTCTGCACCTGTTCAAACGGGCATGTTCGGATGGCGACATGGAAGTTGCCGAGAAGCTTTTGCAGGCCCTTGAATTGATTGATACGCGACGGCATGGCGCCGCATCTTCTTACAAGCCGTTGTCTCAAGCTTATCTGGCTATCGACGAACTTCCCGCGCCTCCGAGAAATGTCAGCGGCCTCATTAAGTCATCATCCGTTCAGTGAGATCCAAGGGTGGATGAGCCGGAAAACGGGACGGGCCAATGCCGACTTCGCAGGTCAACAACTGCCCGCGTGGGCGGTGGACTCCGAAACTCAGTGGCGGCGTGAAACTTCCTCCTGGTATCCGAGCTCTCGTTCCGGCCAGGTACTCTTGATAAAAGCGAGGACAGACTGAATCTCTGCATCGGTCAGAACATCGGCAAAGCCGGGCATGTCGCTTTCGTAGTTGCCCCCGACGACGGCTGCGGTGCCTTCCTTGACGATGCGGAACAGGAGTTCATCGGCGTGGTGCCATGTGTGGCCACTCTCATCATGGGGAGGCGCCGGCAGCCGGCCGGAGGGAAGGGGCGATTTCCAGTCAGGCTGTCCCTCCAGATCCGCACCGTGGCAGGAGGCGCATTGGGCCGTGTAAACCTGCCGGCCTTGTTCGATGATTTCCGCAGATGCCGCGGCAGTGGATGCGCTACGTGCCTGATGCCAGCCAGCAAGGAGCGCGAGGAGCACCCCTCCGAGCAGTAAGCCGGGCCACAGAATATTGCGGAACTCTTTTCGCATAATTTGTATGATTGGTGGTAAGGAATTTTAGTTGGCTGCATGTCGAGGTTGAATATCTGCCAGAGGTATGATGCCACAGGCAATGGACATTCCCGTGACCAGCGCCTATCTTTCCGGCATGTTCGCGCGCTTCGTCACCATGCTTGCTGTCCTCGCGATCACCGTCATCACGACGGTGACGTCTGCGCATGCGGCGCGCTTGAGCGCGGAGCCGGATCACTCGGTGCATGTCGCCGAGATGATGCACGCTGTGGCCGGTAGCGAAAATCCTTGTGAGGGCGACCAGCGCTGTGGAGCAGGTGACGTCGCAAGCTGTGCGCTGCTTTGCACCGGTCTTTCGGTCTTCCTGACCTTGCCCGGCGAGGGCTCTGGCAGCGATTACGGGCCTGTCAGCCATGCCCTGCCCGCTGATGCCATCCTTGCCAGCCGCGCACCCGGACTGAACGAACGACCTCCCAAACTCCGTCTCCTCTGATCACGTGCCCGGGCTGCGGCCTGCGGCGCCCATCGGCTTTGAAGAACGGGACTAACTGTCCCGAGGAGACGACCATGAATACCATTTCACGACGCGGCTTTCTTGCCGCTGGCGCAGCCATGCTGGCCTCTGCGCATTTGCCCCGAATCGCGTCGGCGCAGGGCATCGCCCCGCTGCCCTTGCACGCCGCCAGCCGGGTGCTGGACATCGACGGTCGCGCCGCCACCGTTTGGGGCCTTGCCGGCCCGGCCGGACAGGGCTTGACGCTCGACCCCGGCGCGCGGTTCCGGGTGGATCTGCGCAACGATCTCGATGTTGAAACGCTGATCCACTGGCACGGCCAGATCCCGCCCAACGCACAGGATGGCGTGCCCGACATGCCCTTGCCTATGCTCGCACCCGGCGAGACGCGCGCCTATGACTTTGCACCGCTGCCCGGCACCTACTGGATGCACGCACATGTGCCGCTGCACGAAATGCGCCTTCTGGCAGCACCGCTGATCGTGCGCAGCGCCGAGGATATCAGCGCCGACCGGCAGGAAGTAGTGCTGTTCCTGCATGACTTCTCGTTCAAGGCACCCGAGGACGTGATGGCCGAGATCCTCGACGGCCATGGGACGGCAGACGGCCATGGAGGCGGCCAAGGCGCGGGCATGGGCGGCATGGCGGGTATGGATCATGGCGCCATGGGGAACATGCCGATGGAAGGCATGGATCACGGCGCCATGGGCGGCATGATGGGGATGGGTGCCATGGACGGCATGGCGATGGACCTCAATGACTACGACTGGGACGCCTATCTTGCCAATGACCGCACGCTGTCGGACCCCGAGGTGGTGCAGGTCGAGCGCGGTGGGCGCGTCCGCCTGCGGGTGATCAATGCCGCCGCGGCGACGGTGTTCTGGATCGAGACTGGCGAGGCGCAGGCGCGACTTGTCGCGGTGGACGGACATGCGGTTCAGCCGGTTCCTGGCACGCGCTTCGGCCTGGCCATGGGCCAGCGGCTCGATCTGGAGATCGACCTGCCGAACGAGGGCGGCGCTTGGCCGATCCTGGCGCTGCGGGAAGGCGCGCGTGAGCGCACCGGCCTGATCCTTGCCACGCAGGGCGCCGAAATCCGGCGCATCGATGCCGTGGTTGAAGCGGAAGCCCCCGCCTTCGACACCGATCTGGCGCAGGAGTCGCGTCTGCTCGCGGCGGAGGCGCTGCCGGATCGGCCGGTGGACCGCAGCCATATGGTGATGCTGGGCGGCTCGATGCAGCCCTATGTCTGGACGATCGACGGAGCCGTCTGGGGCCAGCATCGCCCGATAGCCGCGCGCAGCGGTGAGCGGGTAGTGCTGTCCTTTCACAACATGTCGATGATGGGTCACCCGATGCATCTGCACGGGCATGTCTTCCAGGTCGTCGGGCTGAACGGACGTGCGGTCGCGGGCGCGCGGCGCGACACGGTCTATGTGCCGCCGATGTCGATGGTCGATGTGGCGCTCGACGCCGGCGAGGCGGCGCGCTGGATGCTGCATTGCCACCACATGCCGCATCTCGAAACTGGCATGATGACCGAATTCGCGGTCAGCGCATAGGCCAGGCAGAGAACGCCGGAATCCGGCGTTCTCCTTCAGCAGCAAGGAGGTGGACTCATGTCGATGTCTCATGGCGGCCATGCCGGTCACGTGCCCGCGGGCGGCGACCGCAAGATACTTGTCATCTCGGGTTGGCTCACCGGGCTTTATTTTATAGTCGAACTCGGCATCGGCATTTGGACAGGCTCAGTCGCCGTCATTTCCGATGCCTTCCACACCTTCTCGGCCGTGGGCGGCGTGCTTATCGCGCTGGTCGCGCTGCGCCTGACTGAGCGGAAATCCAGCCCGGCGCGCACCTTCGGCTATGTCCGGGCCGAAATTCTTGGTGCCCTTTTCAACGGCCTGTTTCTCATCGTGATGGCTCTTGTAGTGCTGTGGATGGGTGCGATGCGCCTCATGGAGCCAATCGAACTGGCCACGACGCCAATGCTGTTCGCCGCTGCGGGCGGGATCGCCACCGAGCTTGTTGCGCTCTGGTTACTCTACGAACGCCAGAAGGGCAACCTGAACATGCGCGGCGCCTACTGGCACATCCTGCAGACCTTCGTCGGCAGCTTCCTGATCATCATCTCGGCGCTGGTGATCCGGTTTACGGGCTTCCTTGCCATCGACCCGCTGCTTGGCATGGCCTTCGGGCTAGTGCTGCTATGGGCTTCCTGGGGCATTCTGCGCGAGGCATTGCATATCCTGTTGCAAGGCACGCCGGAAGACCTCGACCTCGAAGCCGCTATCGAGGCCATCCGAGGGTTGGAGGGGGTTACCGATGTGCATCACGTCCATGCGTGGAGCCTGACATCCGGGCGGAATGTCTTCTCGAGCCACATTTGCGTGCGGGACTGGCAGGACGGCGAACGGGTGCTGCGGCAAGCGAACAATCTCCTGCGCGAGCGATTCAACATCTACTTCTCAACGTTGCAGATCGAGGAATATTGCCTCGACGGTGACGAGACAGCAGCCGACATCGATATCATGCAGTCACATACCGGGCCAGAACAGAGCAACGTTCGAAACATTCACGGTAATCACTGACTCCCGTTTTCCCGATCACCTCTTGACCTTCCAACGATTGGAACGCGCAGAACAGGTGAAACGTAAGCTCAGGATGAAAACGCCGAGGAGGCGTGAAAATGACCAGAAAGACAGAACACGATCACGAGAAGCATCCGCACGATCATTCGGCCCACGGGCATGTGCACGATCATGTGCATGACCACACGGCTGTCGCGCAGGACGCAGCCCACAAGGTTAAGGACCCGGTCTGCGGCATGATGGTCGATCCACATACGACCGAGCACAAGGCTGAACATGCCTGTCGGCCCTATTACTTCTGCTCGGCTGGGTGCCGAACAAAGTTCCTGGCCGATCCGGAACGGTATCTCGATCCAGAATCTGCGGCAGAGAAGACCGCGCCGATTCCCGAGGGGACGATCTACACCTGCCCGATGCACCCAGAGATTCGGCAGGTCGGCCCCGGATCATGCCCGATTTGCGGAATGGCGCTGGAGCCGGTGCTGGTCAGCCTCGACGCCGGACCGAACGAGGAACTGATCGACATGACGCGTCGGTTCTGGATCGGCCTCGCTCTGACGATCCCGGTGTTCATCCTCGAGATGGGCGGGCACCTGTTTGGGCTGACGCATGTCATCGGTCAGCAGGCGTCGAACTGGTGGCAATTGATTCTAGCGACCCCGGTCGTTCTCTGGGCGGGTTGGCCGTTCTTTCAGCGCGGCTGGCAGTCGCTGGTCAACCGCAGCCTCAACATGTTCACCCTGATCGCCATGGGCACCGGCACGGCATGGCTCTACAGCATCGTTGCCACATTCGCGCCTGACATCTTCCCGGATGCGTTCCGGCAAGCCGACGGCTCGGTCGCGGTCTATTTCGAGGCGGCGGCGGTCATCACCGTACTTGTTCTGCTCGGACAGGTGCTGGAATTGCGTGCGCGCGAAAGCACCAGCGGCGCGATCCGTGCGCTGCTCGACCTTGCCCCCAAGACCGCCCGGATCATTCGTGACGACGGCAGCGAGGAGGAGGCGCAGCTCGACGCCGTCCAAGTCGGCGACCGCCTGCGGGTCCGGCCCGGCGAGAAAGTACCGGTGGATGGCGAGGTGCTGGAAGGCCGCAGCGCCGTGGACGAGTCGATGGTGACAGGTGAGTCGATGCCGGTGACCAAGGAAGTCGGTTCCACGGCCATTGGTGGCACCATGAACCAGTCGGGGGCGCTGGTGATCGAGGCGAAGAAGGTCGGCCGCGACACCATGCTGTCCCAGATCGTCCAGCTCGTCGCCGAGGCGCAGCGCAGCCGTGCCCCGATCCAGCGGCTTGCCGACCAGGTGTCGGGCTGGTTCGTGCCGGCGGTGATCGTGGTCGCGGTCCTTGCCTTCATCGTGTGGTCGATTTGGGGGCCGGAGCCGCGCTTCTCTTTCGGTCTGATCGCGGCGGTATCGGTCCTGATCATCGCCTGTCCCTGCGCGCTGGGGCTAGCGACGCCGATGTCGATCATGGTCGGCGTCGGCCGCGGCGCACAGGCGGGCGTTCTAATCAAGAACGCCGAGGCGTTGGAGCATATGGAGAAGGTCGACACCATCATCGTCGACAAGACCGGCACGCTGACCGAGGGCCGGCCCGCCGTCACTGCCATTGTGCCGGCGCCGGGCTTCACCAAGGAGGAGGCGCTGCGGCTGGCCGCCAGCGTCGAACGCGCCAGCGAGCATCCGCTGGCGCTGGCCATCGTGCGCGCTGCCGAGGAGCGCGGGATCGCGATGGCGCCGGTTGTGGATTTCGACTCGCCCACAGGCAAGGGCGCGATCGGGGTGGTGGATGGCAAGCGCATTCCGCTGGGCAATGCGAAATTCCTTGCCGAGCAGGGCGTCGATGTCGCGCCGCTGGCCGAGGAGGCCGACCGGCTGCGCGAGGACGGCGCGACCGCAATCTTCATGGGCGTGGATGACCGCGTCGCCGCGATTTTCGCCATCGCCGATCCGGTCAAGCCATCGACGCCCGAGGCCCTAGCCGCGCTGAAGGCGCAAGGCATCCGGGTTGTCATGCTGACCGGCGACAACTGGACCACCGCGAAGGCCGTCGCCCGCCAGCTCGGCATCGACGAGGTCGAAGCGGAGGTTCTGCCCGATCAGAAGAGCGCGGTCGTGCAGCGGCACAAGGCGGCGGGCGAAGTGGTGGCAATGGCGGGTGACGGCGTCAACGACGCGCCGGCACTGGCTGCGGCCGATGTGGGCATCGCCATGGGCACCGGCACCGATGTGGCGATGGAAAGCGCCGGTGTCACCCTGCTCAAAGGCGATCTGACTGGCATCGTGCGTGCCCGGCGACTTTCGAAAGCGGTGATGGGCAACATCCGTCAGAACCTGTTCTTCGCCTTCATCTACAACGCGTTGGGCGTGCCGGTTGCGGCCGGGCTGCTATATCCGTTCTTCGGAATCCTCTTGTCGCCGATCATCGCCGCCGCCGCCATGGCACTGTCATCGGTCAGCGTGATCGCCAATGCGGCGCGACTGCGAGGGGTGAAACTGTGAGGGCGACAAAACGACGGCGAGACAATGAAATCCACGATCGAGGTTTGACGATGCAAAGCGATCTCACCATCAGCCGACGCGTCCTTTTGGCGGCTGCCGGCGCGTTTCCTCTAGCTTTGTCCTTGTCCGGCTACCTGCGGGCTGAGACGCTGCCGCTGGTCAAGGTCACCAAGGACCCCAATTGTGGCTGCTGCGACGGCTGGTCCGACCATATCAAGGCGGCGGGGTTTCCGGTGCGCGTGATCGAATCTGACGATGTGTTCAACCTGAAACAGCAACTGGGTGTACCAGCCGACCTTGTCTCTTGCCATACCGCCGAGGTGGACGGATATGTGATCGAAGGCCATGTCCCGGCAGCCGCCGTGCGTCGCTTGCTGGCCGAGCGGCCAAAGGCCATCGGCCTTGCGGTGCCGGGCATGCCGGCTGGTTCACCTGGCATGGACTTCCCCGGTGTAGAGCCGGAGCCGTATGAGGTGCTGCTGTTCAACGCTTCCGGCCGCAACGTGTTTTTGCGTTTTCTCGGCGCGCAGGAGGTTTGATCGGAGTCAGCACATGATCGTTCAACTCATGACCGGCCTACTGTTAGACCATGCTCCAGCGTGTCCCGTCCGAGTGGGCCTCAGCGTGAACGGGCGTGCCCAAGTGGCGTTTCGATTGCCAAGCGACTGGTTGCGACATCTGTCGACGGCGCTCCTGCTGCTCGCTGTCAGCGCCTTTTTTCTGCAGCCACTGGCGCATGCGGGCCCGAGCGGACGCTCTGCCCATCACGATGTCGCCATTACTACAATGGCGCAGCCTTGCGCCTATACCCATTCGTCTGACTACGGGCACGAAGCCTCCATCAAACACTGCGAACAGGACAATACGGTATCGGGCGTGGTCGACTGCTGTCTGACCTGTCTAGTCGCCGCCATTACTCCCGAGAGCCAGTCGCTGACTCCTCATGCAAGCAGCGAACATCTGCGTCTCCTAGTTCCGAACCATATCGGGCGAGTTCTTCCAGGCATCCTGAGACCTCCACGTCTGAACACATCGGCGTAGGCGCGTATGACTGAGGGCGGGCTTTGGCCCTGGGTCCCTCAGTCGACCGGCTATTCAGACGACCACGGGCGTCTGCGTCGATTAATGACGCCGGCCCTCCGGTATCAAGGGATAAAAACAATGAAACGAACTGCACTCGCCCTTTCGCCAGTGTTGCTGGCAGGCTGCCTGATTGCGCTGGCGCAAGCCGAGTAACGACACTCACCGCATCGTTCATTGGCCGTCGAACTGACTGCATCGCGAACCTGGGTGCCGGGTTTCCCCAGCGCCAAGGCGATCGAGGCCTCCTCCTAAAATCTCTTCATCCCCGTGAGCAAATCAGAGGAAGACATCATGCGAACTTTCATACTCGTGGCGATTACCGTGATCGCGACAGGCAGTGCCTGGTGGCTCTGGAGCCAGCCCGATGCTGCAAGCCCGGCGGAAGAGGGCCAGGCTCTTGCTGCTGTAACTCTGCCGGCCACACTGTCACCCGAGGCCGAAGCCGGTCAGCAAATATTTGCCGCCAACTGCGCTTCCTGCCACGGCACGAACGCTGAAGGGCGGGCGGGAACCGCACCTCCGCTCATCCACAAAATCTATGAGCCGGGTCATCACAGCGACATGGCTTTCGTCTTGGCAGCACGCAACGGGGTGCGCGCCCATCACTGGCGCTTCGGAAACATGCCCCCGGTGCCGGGACTCACGGATGCGGACCTAGGTGTTTGATCCCACGGTTTGATGGT
>NZ_AEPN01000035.1:0-41680 GCF_000185925.1 Paracoccus sp. TRP
GGGAACCTTGAATGACGATCAGGTCTGGCGCGGTGCCGCGGCGCGGCGCAGGCGATCATTGATCGCCGCGCCCAACCCATGCTCGGGCACCGGCGCGACGGCAAGGGGGCGGCCTGCCTCATCCGCGCGGCGCAAAAGATCGAAAAGCCGTGCGGCCGCCTCGGTCAGATCACCGCTTTCGCTTAGCGTCATCTCGCCCGTTACTGACCCGAAGCCGATCAAAAGCTCACCCGGCAAGGCCTTGTCGGCGTTCAGCCGCAGGCTGGCGCGCGGGGCATAATGGCTGGTCAGTTGCCCCGGCGCATTCGGCGCATCGGGATTGGCGACGGGGTGCAACAGGGGCTGACCCAGCACGGCCTCGATCTCTTCGGCGGCGACGCCTCCGGGGCGCAGCAGGGCCGCGCGGCCTTCGGTCCAGCCAACGATGGTCGATTCGACTCCCACCGGGCAGGCCCCGGCATCCAGCACCGCCGCGATACGCCCGCCAAGCCCGGTGTCAGGATCAGCGACATGTGCCGCCGTGGTCGGGCTGACCCGGCCCGAGGGATTGGCAGAGGGCGCGGCCAAGGGTCCGTCAAACGTACGCAACAGCTCTTGCGCCGCTGGATGGGCGGGCACGCGAATCGCCACGGTGCTGAGCCCTGCCGTGACAAGCGAGGCGATGCCCGAATCTTCGCGCAGCGGCAGCACCAGCGTCAGCGCGCCCGGCCAGAACCTGTGCGCCAACGCCAGTGCCTCGGGTCCAAGGACCGCGATACGTCCGGCCGCAGCAATATCCGGCAGATGGACGATCAGCGGATTAAAGGACGGACGGCCCTTGGCCTCATAAATACGCGCAACGGCAAGGGGGTTGCGCGCATCGCCGGCAAGGCCATAGACCGTCTCGGTCGGGATGGCGACCAGTTCGCCCCGCGCCAGCAGTTCGGCCGCGGCGCGCAGCCCCCGAAGGTCATGACCTAGTATCTCGGTATGCATTCGTTACGTCGGGTTGTGGTTGATGGGCGTGGGCCCACAAATATGATCGAGACCCAAAGGATCAGTTACGCGCCGCAACAGGGTTTGCCAAGGCGCCAGAGGGAGACAGCGCGGATGGCCTATCAAGCCCCGGTCGAACAGATCGAGTTCATCCTGAACAGGATCGTGTCCTTTCCGGACCTGTCCGCCACCACACGCTTTGCCGAAGCAACAGCCGAGACCGCGACCGCGATCCTGACCGAGGCGGGCAAGCTTGCGACCGAGGTAATCGCACCGGTGAACCGCGCGGGCGACCTGACCCCTGCCCGGCTTGAAAACGGCAAGCTGCGCTCTTCGCCCGGCTATGCCGAGGCATTTCGCGCGCTGGCCGAGGGCGGCTGGATCGGCCTTGCCGCCAACCCCGAATATGGCGGCATGGGCCTGCCGCAATCGCTGAACATGGCGGTAAACGAGATGGTCGCTTCGGGCTGTCTTGCGCTGCAACTGAACCCGCTGCTGACGCAGGGCCAGATCGAGGCGCTGGAACATCACGGCAGTGATGAGCTTAAGGCGCTTTACCTGCCGCGGCTGATCTCGGGCGAATGGTCGGGAACGATGAACCTGACCGAGCCTCAGGCCGGTTCGGATGTTGGCGCCCTGACCACCCGCGCCGAACGCGCCGGGGACGGCACCTATCGTATCACCGGGCAAAAAATCTTTATCACCTGGGGCGACAGCGATGTGACCGAGAATGTCTGCCACCTGGTCCTTGCCCGACTGCCCGACGGCGGGCCGGGTACACGCGGCATCAGCCTGTTCATGGTACCGAAACTCATCCCCGACGAAAACGGCAATCCGGGCGTTGCAAACGATCTGCGCACCGTCAGCCTTGAACACAAGCTGGGCATCCACGGCAGCCCGACCTGCGTGATGAGCTTTGAGGGCGCGAAAGGCTGGCTCGTGGGCGAAGAACACAAGGGCATGGCCGCCATGTTCACGATGATGAACGCCGCCCGGCTGGGCGTCGGCGTGCAGGGCGTCGCACAGGCCGAGGCCGCCTTGCAGCAGGCCACAGCCTATGCCGCCGAGCGGGTGCAGATGGGTCCGATCATCCGCCATCCCGATGTGCGCCGGATGCTTGCCACCTCGCGCGCCGAGGTCTTTGCCGCCCGCGCGATCTGTCTTGGCTGCGCGGTGGCGCTGGATATGGCGCGCGCCACTGGGCAAGAGGAATGGGCCGCGCGCGCGGCCTTTCTGACCCCGATCGCCAAAGCCCATGGCACCGATGTCGGCATTCGCATTGCCGATACCGCGGTACAGGTTCATGGCGGCATGGGCTTTATCGAGGAAACCGGCGCGGCCCAATATCTGCGCGACGTCCGCATCACCGCGATCTACGAAGGCACGAACGGCATTCAGGCCATGGATCTGGTCGGCCGCAAACTGTCGGACGGCGGAGCGGCGGCAATGGCGCTGCTGGACGAGATCCTTGATGGGGCAAAGGCCGCGCAGCCAGCCGAACCGGATCTTGCCAATCAGGTCTGGCAGGCCGCCGAAACCCTGCGCGAAGCGACGCAAGAGCTGCTGGGTCTCGATATGGCCGACCGTTTCGCCGGCGCGGTGCCTTATCTTTCGGCCTTTGCCAGGGTGCTTGGCGCGCATTACCACCTGCGCGCGGCAACCCAGGGCGGCAACAAGCCTCTGGCCCGCATCTATATCACCCGCATCCTGCCGCAGTTTTCTGCCGATCTGGCCGCCGCCCGCGCCGGTGTCTCGGACCTTGAGGCGCTTGACGACGCAGCCCTGTCAGGCCAGATGGCCGGGTGATACGCAGCGAGACACATAATCCCCCACCCGAGGGCGAGGCGCATGAAATCGCCCCGGGTGCGTTCTGGTTACAGCTGCCCCTGCCATTCAAGCCCGATACAGTGAATGTCTATGCCTTTCACGATGCGGATGGCTGGACGGTGGTGGATACGGGTCTGGATACCCGGCGGACGCGCGCAATCTGGCAAGGCATCCTGCAAGGGCCGCTTGCCGGGGCACCGGTGCGCCGGCTGATTGCTACCCATCACCACATCGACCATATCGGCCTTGCCGGGTGGTTTCTTTCACAGGGGGCCGAGCTGTGGACCTCGCGCACGGCATGGCTGACCGCGCGCATGGGCATTCTTGACGTGCAAGAGCGCCCGACCCCGCAGGCCATCGCCTTTTGGCGCCGCGCAGGTATGCCACCCGAACTGATCGAGGAACGCAGCCACGAACGTCCCTTTAACAGCGCCGATGTCTGCGCGCCCCTGCCCCCCGGCTATCGCCGCCTGCACGAGGGACAGGAGATCGCCTTTGGCGGGCGGCGCTGGGTGGTACGCATGGGGCACGGCCACGCGCCCGAACATGTCACGCTATGGTCGCTCAACGACGATCTGGTGATCGGCGGAGATCAGATGCTGGCGACCATCTCGCCCAATCTCGGCGTCTATCCGACCGAGCCCGAGGCCGATACCGTCGGCGACTGGCTGGAAAGCTGCGACCGGCTGGCGCAGTTCGCCCGGCCTGACCAGCTGATTCTGCCCGGCCACAAGTTGCCTTATCGCGGGCTGCCGACCCGGCTGCGCCAGCTGGCCGAGAATCAGCGCGCCGCGCTTGACCGTCTGGTCGAGGGACTGCAGCACGAGCCGCTGACCGTGGTGGGGTGCTTTCCCCTGCTCTATCGCCGCCCGATCGCCAAGCCCGAATTCGGCCTGGCACTGGCCGAGGCAGTCGGACACATCAACCACCTGCATGCCACAGGCCGGGTGTGGCCGGTGGGCAAGACTGAGGGCGGAGCGGTGCTCTGGGGGGCGTGACACGGCCTCGACCTTGCGCTATCCCTGCGCCAGACGCATCGTATCGTTCACGGACAGGATCATGGCCTCGCATCACGAAATCACCGATCACAAACACGGCGAAATGGACATCCGTCATCAGCAGGCGACCTTTGCCGGCTTCATCAAGGCTTCGACCTGGGTTGGTGCCCTGGCCATTGTCGTGCTGGTGTTCCTGGCGCTGACCAACGCTTGAACCTGACCGGGGAAAATCGAACATGCAAAGGCGTGCCTTCCTTGCGCTGGGGCTGCCAGCCGTGCTTGCGGCCTGCGGAGCCGACAACAAATGGGCCAGCGACGAAGCCGTCCGGCGCGCCCGCTATGTCTCGAATGAGCCTCCTTCGATCACGCTGTTCAGCGTCATCGGCATCCCGCGTGGCGAGGGCGGGCATTCCGCGCTGATGATCAACGGCAGCCAGCGGGTGATCTATGACCCCGCCGGCAGCTGGGAACACCCCGCGATCCCCGAACGCCATGACGTGCTGTACGGGATCACCCCGAACTTCAAGAATTTCTACATCGATTACCACGCCCGCTCGACCTATTGGGTGGCCGAGGACACGGTGCAGGTGCCGCTGGCCATCGCCGATGCCGCGATCCGCTCGGTCGAGCAGCAGGGTGCCGCGAACAAAAGCTTCTGCGCCGTCAACACCGGTCAGGCATTGCGCCGCGTTCCGGGCTTTGAGGGTGCACCGACCGGCTTTTCGGTGACCAAGCTGCGCAACTGGTTCCTGACCCTGCCCGGCGTCACCTCAAAACGCCATATGGACGGCGATCCGGCCAATAACCATGACGTGCTTTTGCGCCAGAAAAGCGGCGTAATCGCCGGTTATGGCAAGGACGGCCAGCTTCACGCCATGAAATAAAGCGCGGTGTAAAGGACGGTCATCCCGGCAAGGATGGCCGCCAGCACGTTGCGCGTCAGCACCCCTACCGCCACGGCTGCAACCGCCGCAATCATCCGCGCGGGGTCGGGTTCGCCATGCGTCGCCGCAGGCCAGACGACCAGTGGCGCGACAATAGCCGGCAGCACGCCCACCGCCGTATAACGCAGCATCCGCTGGGCCCAGATCGGCATCGGCCGGCTGCCAAAGATACCCAGAAAGGACCAGCGCAGCCCATAGGTCCCCAGCCCCACCGCCACAATGATCAGCCAGATCGTCGAGTCACTGTAGCCGGTCACAGGCGCGCTCCGTTTCTGCGCTCCATAAGCGCCTCGACCACGGCGCCGGTGATCATGGCAAGCGGTGCCGCAACGAACAGCCCCAGCCCTGAGGGCAGGAAGGCAAAGATCAGCGAACCCACAACGGCAACCAGCGCCGCCGCGACATGGGCGGGGGTGCGCAGCATGGGCGAGATCAGCGCCAGAAAGGTGATCGGCATGGCGAAATCCAGCGCCCAGTCCTCGGGGATGGATTTGCCCAGCCAAAAGCCCAGCAGCATCGCCACCACCCATACCGGGCAGGTTGCCAGCACCGAGCCAAGGAAATAGCCGACACGCTGATCAATGCTCAGCCGCGGGTGCTTTTCGTAATGCTGGATCGACAGCGCATAGCTTTGGTCGATCAGCGCATAGGCGATCCACGCCCGGTCACGCGGCCGCGCCGCGCCCAGCCATGGCACAAGCGAAGCCGAATACATCGCCATGCGCAGATTGACCGCGATGGCCGACACGATGATGACCAGCACCGGCGCATGATCGGTCAGCAACTGGACGGCAGTGAACTGCGAGGCCCCGGCCAGTACCAGCACCGTAAAGCCGACGGTCTGTGCCAGATCCAGCCCCGCCTCAGATGCGACGACGCCGAAAAGCATGCCAAAAGGCATAAGCACAAGGATAAAGGGCAGCGCCTGCAAAAACCCGTGGCGCACGCATTGTGCGGGGCTGCGCTGCAGGGCGCGGCTCTGTTCGGGGGACAGATGGGGACTGGCCGCAAGTTCGGCTTGCGCGGACATGATGAAACTGGCTCGAGATAACGTTATGGCTGGCCGCACCTTCGCCAAAACCGCGAGCCGATACAAGGACCGAAAATCAGGACCCGAATGCCCGGACCACTGACCCCACCCCGTATCTTGCGCGGCATCCCCGATGAATTGCAGGGCGCTGTGGCGGCGCTCTACTGGCGTCATTTCGGTGCGCAGATCTCGCCCCTGCCTGCCCGGGCGCGACAGGGCGTTGCGCTGATCCGTACCGCCATGCGGCCCGGACAGGCGCTTGTCGCCCTGTCCCCGGCAGGCCGCCTTGTCGGGGTCGCGGGACTGCGCGATGCGAATGGCGGCTTCCTCAGCCCGGACGCCGGGGGCTTTGTTGCCGCATGGGGTCCGTTTGGCGGACGACTGCGGCATCTGACGACAGCACTGTATCTTGGCGGGGGTGAGACGACGGATCTGGTACTGGACGGGGTCGCGGTGCGGCCAGAGTGGCGGCGGCGCGGCATCGCCCGCGCTTTGGTCAAAGCCGCTGCCGCCCATGCTCGCGAATTTGGGTATCCTGCCCTGAGGGCCGAGGTTCATGCCCGGAACCACGCCGCACTGGCTGCATGGCAGGCGATCGGGTTTCGGCACCTCGGGCGGGAAAGACTGGGCTGGCCATGGTCGGCCCCTGCCCATGTTCTACGGATGGCCGTCTAGGCGTCGCCTTCGGCCTGTGCCTCTTCCGCACTCTCGTCCCGGCCCAGCATACCGGTTACTTGCGCAAGCAGCGTAAAGGCCCGGCCCGAGCGGCTTTCAGCCAGCGCCGCCAACAGCTGCGGATCGCTGTCCTGAACCTTACGGCTTAACAGGCGGTCGAAATGGCGCAGAAAGTGATGGGCCACATCGCGAAAGACTTCGTCGCTGCGCAGCATGGTACCGGCGGTGGCAAGCGCGGTCTCATCACGGATCGTAGCCAGCTCAGCCACCGCCTCTCCGCGTGCGCCCTCGGCAAAACGGCGCCACAGGGCGGGGTCGGCCTCGGCCAGTTCAAGCTCATCCATATAAACGCCCTGACCGGCCAGCAGCGTGACGACATCCTGTGCGGCGCGGATCAGCCGGGCCATCCCGGGATCAGCAAGCGCCAGGCGCAGGCTGCGAATCGCCTCGCGGTCCTCGGGGCCGTCAGGAAAATTCAGGGCGTAGAAAAGTTCGGTCGCGGTCAATTCGGTCGCGGGGGGCGAATCAAGCTCCAGCGAGGCCTGGCGCGCATCCGCTGCCGGGCGCGGCGCGGGTGGGACGGCGCTGCGGCGTGGGGTCCGGCGCGGCTCGGCATCATGGCGATCGGCGGGGATGCCGAGGTCTGACGGGTCCTGACCCTGCATGCGGGCCAGGATGGTGCGCAGCTCTTCGGCCTCGTGGCGCAGCGCCAGAAGGCTGCGTGCCGACCAGACCGCCAGCCAGATCAACGCCAGCGGCAAAAGCAGACCGACCAGCCAGACCGGCCAGCCCGCGCCGCCTTCAGAATCGGAGCCGATCAGCGCGAAAAGCCCAGCCAAGGCCAGCCATGCAACACTTGCCGCCGCACCGGCGATCAGCAAGCGGTTGCGGGCCTGTTCGACCGCGACCCGGCGCAGAGCGTCAAGCGAATCCATGCGCCCCGCCCCACCGGTCAGACATAACGGACCGAAATGATCTCATAGGATTTCTCACCGCCAGGGGTCACCACCTCGACGCTGTCGCCCTCTTCCTTGCCGATCAGGGCACGGGCCAAGGGCGAGCGGATGTTCAAAAGGCCGCGCTCCAGATCCGCCTCGGCCTCGCCGACGACCTGATAGGTGCGCTCTTCTTCGGTGTCCTCGTCAAGCAGCGTGACGGTCGCACCGAACTTGATGCTGCCGCTCAGCTTTGAGGGGTCGATGACCTCGGCCCGCGACAGGATCACCTCAAGCTCTTTGATACGGCCTTCGACAAAGCTCTGCTTTTCGCGCGCTGCATGGTATTCGGCGTTTTCCGACAGATCGCCATGCTCCCGGGCCTCGGCGATGGCGCGGATCACCGCAGGACGCTGAACCGAGCGCAATTCGCGCAGTTCCTCATCCAGCTGGTCATAGCCCGCGCGGGTCATCGGTATCTTTTCCATTCCAGTCCTTCCGGTCGCAGCCAGGCGACCCCAGTCAACGCGAAACAAGGTGTTGGAACGCCCCCGGCCTTTGGCCGAGGGCGCCCGCTGAAAAATCCGCCGGCATCGTGTATCGTTCCGATCTTTCTTGCAAGCCCCGCCGCCAGTACTCTGCAAGAGGCCGCCTAAGAAGAGGTCGCAGTTTGATTATGCTGCGTCGCGTTACGATTGCCCGCAAGATTATTACGCGCTAGGTGTGCAACGCAGATTCACGAGCCAGGGATAACTGAGGGGCCGAGCCATGTCTGAAATCGTCCGCGAGTCGATGGAATATGATGTCGTTATCGTTGGCGGTGGGCCTGCCGGCCTTTCTGCTGCGATCCGGCTGAAGCAGATCAACCCCGAACTGTCGGTGGTGCTGCTTGAGAAGGGGTCCGAGATCGGGGCACATATTCTGTCGGGTGCGGTGCTGGACCCCTCGGGGCTGGACCGGCTGATCCCCGACTGGCGCGAAAAAGGTGCTCCGATCTCGACCGAGGTCATCGAGGATAACTTCTATATCCTTGGCGAACAGGGCCAGGTGCGGGTTCCGAACTGGCCGATGCCGCCCCTGATGAACAACCACGGCAAATATATCGTTTCGATGGGCAATGTCTGCCGCTGGCTTGCCGAACAGGCCGAAGCGCTGGAGGTCGAGATCTTCCCCGGCATGGCCTGTTCGCAACTGGTCTATGAGGGCGACCGCGTCGTCGGCGTCGTTGCGGGTGAAATGGGGCTTGAGGCCGACGGCACCCCCGGCCCGTCCTATGAGCCCGGCATGGAACTGCGCGGCAAATATGTGCTGATCGCCGAGGGCGTGCGCGGCAGTCTCGCCAAGGAGCTGATCAATAAATACAGCCTCTCTGCCGGGCATGAACCGCAGAAATTCGGCATCGGCATGAAAGAGATCTGGGAGATCGAGCCCTCCAAGGCCAGGCCGGGCAAGGTCACCCACACGATGGGCTGGCCGCTGGGCAAAAACGCAGGCGGCGGCAGCTTCATCTATCACCTTGAGGGTAATCAGGTGCTTGTCGGCTTTGTCGTCCACCTGAACTACGCCAACCCGCACCTTTATCCTTATATGGAGTTCCAGCGGTTCAAGCATCATCCGCTGGTCGCTGACCTGCTCGAAGGCGGCAAGCGCGTCGCCTATGGTGCCCGCGCGATTTCCGAGGGCGGCTGGCAGTCGATCCCGAAACTGACTGTCCCGGGGGCGGCTCTGCTTGGCTGTTCGGCCGGTCTGGTGAACGTGCCGCGCATCAAGGGCAACCACAACGCCATGCTGTCGGGCATCGCCGCAGCCGAGGCCGCAGCCGCCGCCATCGCCGCGGGCCGCGCGGGCGACGAGCTTGCCGAATATGAGGCCGACGTCCGTTCGGGTCCCATCGCCCGCGATCTCAAGCCGGTGCGCAACGTCAAGCCGATCTGGTCGAAACTGGGCCTTTGGGCCAGCCTTGCGCTTGGCGGCTTTGACATGTGGGTGGCAAACCTGACCGGCTGGAACCCCCTTGGCACCTGGAAACACGGCAAGACGGATGCCGAGGCAACCGGCAAGGCGGCCGATTTCCAGCCCATCGAATATCCCAGGCCTGACGGGAAGCTGTCCTTTGACCGGCTGACCAACGTGGCGTTTTCCTTTACCAACCACGAGGAAAGCCAGCCCTGTCACCTGAAGCTCAAGGACCCCTCGGTACCGATTGCGGTGAACCTGCCGCTTTATGCCGAGCCGGCGCAACGCTATTGCCCGGCCGGGGTCTATGAGATGCTTGATGGGCCAGAAGGGCCGCGCTTCCAGATCAACTTCCAGAACTGCGTCCACTGCAAGACCTGCGACATCAAGGATCCCAGCCAGAACATCAACTGGACAACACCACAAGGCGGCGACGGACCAAACTACCCGAATATGTGATCGCACATAGGTGCGACATGCCTGCCGCAGCGTTGCCCATCGACGCTGCGGCGGCTAGGGTTCAGCGCAAACTGCCTAGACATGGGCCCAAGCCGTGACCACAAGACTGATCCCGCTGGCGCTGATCGCGCTGACCGCCGCGCCGCTGCCTCAGGGCGCCGCCATGGCTGCCCCCCTGCTTGCTCAGGCCGAAGCCCCCGCCGCGCCGGACAGTGAGCGGCCGGCCCACCGCCCCGAGCCCCCCGCGCCTGAAATTCGCGGGCTGGCCGGTCCCTATCTGGCGGCGCGCATGGCCGCGATCCAGAACGACTTTTCCACCGCCGCCGACTATTACCTGCAGGCACTGGCCCATGCAGACAGCGACCCCTATCTGCAGGACAGCGCCCTAGTCGCGCTGATCTCGACCGGCGAGATGGAGCGGGCCACTGCGCTTGCCGTCACCATGTCCGATCAGGGCCGCGCCACCGATCTGGCCAAGCTGGTCCAGCGCACCGAAATGGCGCGCACCGGGCGCTGGGACGCACTTGTCTCGGCCATCGGGGATGTGCCCGCGTCCCGTGGAGGCGATACGTCCGACGGCACCGTGCTCGTCGATGGGCTGATGCACGCCTGGGCGCAGCTTGGTTCCGGCCGCGCCGGCGAATCGCTAACCGAGTTCAAGCAGCTGACCAAGCTGCGCGGCGCAGCTTCGATGGTGAACTACCATCTGGCGTTGGCCAAGGCGCAGGTCGGCGACTTTGAAGGGGCCGAGCTGCTGCTGGCTGATCCCGCGACCGGCGCCCATATTCTGGGCATCATCGCGCATGCGCAGGTGCTGTCGCAGCTGGAACGCAACCGCGACGCCATCGCCATGCTTGAGGAAACCCCCGGCTTTGCCGAAGAGCCCTATCTCGTGGCGCTGCGCGACCGGTTGGCCAAGGGCGAGACGCTGCCCTTTGAATCAGTGCGCACCCCGGCTGACGGGATCGCGCAGGTCTTTCTGACCTTCGGCTCGGTTCTGGCCAGCAGCGATGAGCCTGACCCGCTGGCGCTGATCCATGCCCGGCTGGCCGAATATCTTGCCCCCGATCTGGGCGAGGCACGGTTGCTTGCCGCCCAGCTTTTGCAAGGATTCGGCCAGTTTGACCTTGCCGAACGCGAATTCGAAGAGCTGCGCGAACAGGGCGAAATGCGCCCAATCGCCGAACTGTCGCGCATCGACGCGCTGGCCCGCGCCGACCGGCTGGCCGATGCTGAAAAAGCAACTCTGGCGCTGACCGCCACCCATCCCGAGCTGGCTCAGGGCTGGATCGCGCTTGGTGACATCCTGCGCCAGCAGGACAAGTTCAGTCAGGCCATCCCGGCCTATGACAAGGCGCTCAGCCTTCTGGGCGAGGACAACCCCGAGGCACGCTGGTTCCCGCTTTATGCGCGTGGCATCGCGCTGGAACGCTCGGGCCAGTTCACCAAAGCCGAGGCCGATTTCCGCGCCGCACTGAAAATTCGTCCTGATTCGGCGCAGGTGCTGAACTATCTGGGCTACAGCCTCGTCGATCGTAACGAAAAACTGGAAGAGGCGCTCAAGCTGATCCAGCGCGCGGTCGATCTGCGGCCTACTGACGGCTATATCCTTGATTCGCTGGCCTGGGCCTATTTCCGCCTTGGCCGCTATCAAGAGGCCGTCGCACCGATGGAGCGGGCGGTTGCGGCCATGGCCAGCGATGCGCTGGTCAACGACCATATGGGCGACATTTACTGGATGGCCGGCCGTCACCGCGAGGCCGAGATCCAGTGGCGCCGCGCCCTGTCGCTGAAGCCCGAGACCGAGGACGAGGCCCGCCGCATCCGCGCCAAGCTGGAACGCGGCCTTGACGCCGTGCTCGAAGAGGAAAAGGCCAACGGCGGCAAGCTGCCCGAAGTTCATGCCCCGCCGGAACCGACCCGGGCCGAGTGACCATGCCCCTGACCCGGCGCGAGGCGGCCCCCGCCAAGCTGAACCTGACCCTGCATGTCACCGGACGCCGCCCGGACGGTTATCACCTGCTTGATTCGCTGGTGGTGTTTCTTGAGTTGGGCGATGTGGTCACGGTCGCTCCGGGTCCGCTGTCGCTCAGTCTGACCGGCCCCTTTGCCCAGGGTCTTGCGGCCGAACCGGACAACCTTTGCCTGCGCGCCGCGCGACTGGCTGGACGCGAGGCGCGGATCACGCTGGAAAAGAACCTGCCCGTCGCCTCGGGCATCGGCGGCGGCTCGGCTGATGCGGCGGCCGTGCTGCGCGCGCTCGATGCCCGGCCCGAGCGGCTGGAGATGCTGGGTGCCGACGTTCCCGCCTGTCTTGCCAGCCGTCCGGTGCGGATGCAGGGCCTTGGCGAGATCCTGACACCGCTGCCTGCCTTGCCCCCCCTGCATGTGGTGCTGGTCAATCCCGGCGCGGCCATGTCCACCCCCGCCGTATTCAAGGCGCTTGGGCAACGGGACAACCCACCCATGCCCAAGCATCTGCCCGATTTCACCAATGCTGAGGCGCTTGTCGATTTTCTGCGCGACTGCCGCAATGATCTGGAAGCTCCGGCCATCGCGCTTATGCCCAGGATTGCGAATTGTCTGGCCGCGATCCGGGACACCGACGCACTGCTTGCCCGCATGTCGGGATCGGGCGCGACCTGCTTTGGCCTGTTCGCCAGCGCCGCCGATGCAAAGGCTGCCCGCGACCGCATCTTGGGGACGAATCCTGACTGGTGGGTGGCCGCGTCTGGACTTGCGCCGGCAAAGTTCTACCCTGCCGTAAAATCCACAAGGGGAACATCATGCTGCGCCTTGGCGTCAACATCGACCACGTCGCCACCATCCGCAACGCCCGCGGCACGCCCTGGCCCGATCCGGTCCGGGCCGCGAGGCTGGCCGAGAAGGCCGGCGCCGACGGTATCACCGCCCATCTGCGCGAGGACCGGCGTCATATCTCGGACACAGATATCGACCGGCTGATGGAAACGCTGAGCCTGCCGCTGAACCTTGAGATGGCGGCTACTGCGGAAATGCAGGCCATCGCGCTGCGCCACCGTCCCCATGCCGTCTGCATCGTCCCCGAAAAACGCGAAGAGCGTACTACCGAGGGCGGGCTCGATGTGGCCGGAAACGAGGCCTGCCTTGCCGATTTCATCGCCCCCTTGCGCGATGCCGGCTGCCGCGTTTCGCTGTTCATCGGGCATGAGCCCGCGCAGATCGAGGCCGCCGCCCGCATCGGCGCAGCAGTCGTGGAGCTGCACACGGGTGCCTATTGCGACTATGATACCGAAGGCCGGCTGAGCGAGCGCGATCAAGAGCTTGAGGCTCTGCGTAAGGCGGCGGTGCAAGCCCACGGGCTGGGGCTTGAGGTTCATGCCGGCCACGGCCTGACCTTTGACACTGTCGGCCCGATCGCCGCGATCCCCGAACTGCGCGAACTGAACATCGGCCATTTCCTGATCGCCGAATCGGTCTTTCTGGGTCTTGGTCAGGCGATCCGTGAAATGCGCGAGCGCATGGACGCTGCGCGCGGCTGACACGCCCATGAAGGAGCTATCAGGCGCATGATTCTTGGCATAGGCTCGGATCTTTGCAACATCGACCGCATCGCCGGGGTGCTTGAGCGCCACGGCGACCGCTTTCGCCGCCGCGTGTTTACCGACAGGGAACTGGCGCTTGCCAGCCGCCGCCGACATGAGGCAGCGACGCTTGCAAAACGCTGGGCCGCCAAGGAAGCCTGCTCAAAGGCGCTGGGAACCGGGCTCGCCATGGGGATTTCCTGGCGGGACATGGCGGTCAGAAACCTGCGGACCGGCCAGCCGACGATGGAGCTGACCGGCTGGGCGGCCGAGCGGCTGGCCGCGATGACCCCGCCCGGCCATCACGCACATGTGCATGTGACGCTGACCGATGACCACCCCTGGGCGCAGGCTTTCGTGGTGATCGAGGCGCTTCCCGACAGCGTGAAGCCTGCCACGGGTTGACTTTGCAGCCGCCTGCACCCCATGAACGCGCGACTTGCCGATGAAGGGAATGGCAGACATGGCCAAGAGCGAAGCCCGCAAGGATGGGGGCATCTGGGAAACCATCAAGACCATCTTCTGGGCGCTGGTGATTGCGGGGGTGTTCCGCACCCTGTTCTTCCAGCCCTTCTGGATTCCCTCGGGCAGCATGAAAGACACGCTGCTGATCGGTGATTTCCTCTTTGTGAACAAGATGGCCTATGGCTATTCGCGGGTGTCCTGCCCGTTTTCGATGTGCCCGATCTCGGGGCGTATCCTCGGTTCAGAGCCCGAGCGCGGCGATGTGGTGGTCTTTCGCCATCCGACGCGCGGCGACGACTTTATCAAGCGGGTGATCGGCCTGCCCGGCGACCGCATCCAGATCAGGAACGGCGTTCTGTGGATCAACGGCCAAGAGGTGCCCCAGCAGCCCGCCGGCACTTTTACCGAACCCTATGAGCCTCAGGGCCCGCAGCAGACCCTGCCCAAGTGCCGCAACGAGCCGGTGCCCGAAGGCGGCGCCTGCGAAAAGGACCGCTATACCGAGACGTTGCCAAACGGCGTCGCCCATGACGTGCTGAACATCTTTGATAACGGCCCGGGCGATAATACGGCCGAATTCACCGTGCCCGAGGGCAACTACTTCTTCCTTGGCGATAACCGCGACAACTCGGGCGACTCGCGCTGGCCGGCAGCTGTGGGCGGCGTCGGCATGGTGCCTGCGGAATATCTGATCGGGCGGGCCGACCGGATCGTATTCTCGTCGGCGGGCAAATCGCTGTTGTATTTCTGGACCTGGCGTGCCGACCGTTTCTTCAAGGCGGTGGACTAGGGAAAGATTGCTGCGGCGCCCCACGCCGTGGCAAGATCGGAGCATGAAGATATCGGCAGACCTGCGCGCATTCTCGGAACGGCTGGGGCATGAATTTTCGCGCCCCGATCTTTTGCGGCACGCGCTGACCCACGGCTCGATCGCCAGCGCCGCGCGGCCCGACAACCAGCGGCTGGAGTTTCTGGGCGACCGCGTTCTGGGCCTGACCATCGCCGAGGCACTGTTTGATGCCGACCGCGGCGCGACCGAGGGTCAGCTTGCGCCGCGCTACAACGCGCTCGTCAAAGGTGAGACCTGCGCCGCCGTCGCCCGCCAGATCGGGCTGGGTGAGGTGCTGAAACTCGGCCGGTCCGAAATGATGTCGGGCGGCCGCCGCAAAGAGGCGCTGCTGGCCGATGCGATGGAGGCGGTGATCGCCGCCGTCTATCTGGACGCGGGCTTTGAGGCAGCACGCAACGTGGTCCTGCGGCTTTGGGCCAACCGCCTTGCCAATGTCGAGACGGATGCCCGCGACGCCAAGACCGCACTGCAGGAATGGGCGCAGGCCCATGGGATGAGCCCGCCGCGCTATATCCAGACATCGCGCAGCGGCCCCGACCATGCGCCAGAGTTTGAAATCACTGTCCGGCTGGACGATGGCCGCGAGGCGGCGGCCCGTGGCAAGGGCACCAAACGCAGCATCGAACAGGCAGCCGCCGGTGCGATGCTGGAACAGATTGAAAGAACGACATGAGCGAAACGCGCGCGGGCTTCGTCGCCCTGATCGGCGAACCGAATGCCGGCAAATCAACTTTGCTGAACCAGATGGTCGGGGCCAAGGTCTCGATCGTTACCCACAAGGTCCAGACCACCCGCGCCCGCATTCGCGGGATCGCCATGCGCGGCGACAGCCAGATCGTCTTTGTCGATACGCCCGGCATCTTTCGTCCGCGGCGGCGGCTTGACCGCTCGATGGTTGCGGCCGCCTGGGGCGGCGCGGCCGATGCCGATGTGGTCTTGCTGCTTATCGAGGCGCATCGCGGCCTGACCCCCGGCGTTGAGGCGATCATTGAGCAGCTGCGCGAACACGCGGGCAAGACCCCGGTCGCACTGGTCATCAACAAGATTGACCGGGTAAAGGCCGAGGCCCTGCTGGCTTTGGCGCAAGAGGTGAACGGCGCTTTCGACTTTGTCAGCACCTTCATGATCTCGGCGGAAAAGGGTCATGGCTGCGACGATCTGCTGGACTGGCTGGCGGGCGAGGTACCGCAGGGCCCGTGGCTTTACCCCGAGGATCAGGTAGCCGACCTGCCCATGCGCATGATCGCGGCCGAGATTACCCGGGAAAAGCTGACCCTGCGCCTGCATGAGGAAATTCCCTATCAACTGACCGTCGAAACCGAGCGTTGGGAAGAGAAAAAGGACGGCTCGGCGCGGGTCGATCAGGTGATCTATGTCGCCCGTCCCGGCCACAAGGGCATCGTTCTGGGCAAGGGCGGCGAAACGATCAAGGCCATCGGCCAATCGGCACGGGCCGAGCTTGCCGAATTCATGGGCCGCACGGTCCATCTGTTCCTGCAGGTCAAAGTTCGTGAGAACTGGCTGGACGAGGCAGAGCGTTATAACGAAATGGGCCTGGATTTCCGGGACGGCGATGCCTGAGGCCCGGCTGGCCACCGGGATCTGGGTGGCAGCCTATCTGCGTCGGCTGGAACTGGCGACCATCCCCGCCTATATCACCCGACGTGGCGACGACACCGCCGGCGCGGTGATGGTGAAATGCGCCACTCTGGACGGGCGCGCCAGCCTATGGACCCGCGAATGGAACTATGAGACGGACGAGCGGCTGTGGACGCAGCTGAACGAGGCCACCGAGCCTGAAATCGATGCCGAAATCTCCCGCAACGCCGCCCGCGACCCCGACCTGTGGGTGATCGAGATCGAAAGCCGCGATGGCCACACCTTGCTGGATGAAACCGGGCTGACATGACCCCCGCCCCGGGCGGTATCACGGCCCTGAAAAGCCCCGCTTTTACCCCTTACGGCCCCGAAACAGCGGCAGCGCAGGCCAAGAGGGCGCGAAAGACGCGGAAAATCCCCAAATCTTGTGGCATTGCCGTGACAATCCGCGCGGCGCATACTATAAGATGTGGGTCCAAGGCAGGATAAGAAGACAATGACCGAACCCGCCCCCCAGACATCCGATTACGGCGCAGATTCCATCAAGGTTCTCAAGGGCCTGGAGGCGGTGCGCAAGCGCCCCGGCATGTATATCGGTGACACCGACGACGGCTCTGGCCTGCATCACATGGTCTATGAGGTCGTCGATAACGGCATTGACGAGGCATTGGCCGGTCATGCCGACTTTGTGCGGGTGAAAATTCACGCCGACGGCAGCATCTCGGTGCGGGACAATGGCCGCGGCATCCCGGTCGATATGCACCCGACCGAAGGCGTCTCGGCAGCCGAGGTCATCATGACCCAACTGCATGCCGGCGGGAAATTCGACCAGAACAGCTATAAGGTCTCGGGCGGTCTGCATGGGGTCGGCGTCTCGGTCGTCAACGCACTGTCGGACTGGCTTGAGCTGCGCATCTGGCGCAACGGCAAGGAACATTTCGCCCGGTTCGAAAACGGCGATACCGTCGAGCATCTGCGCGTCGTGGGCGACGCCGCCGAAGGCGAAAAGGGGACCGAGGTCCGCTTTCTGGCCTCATCGAAAGAGGACCGGCCGGACGGGACTTTCTCGAACCGCGATTACAGCTTCAAGGTGCTTGAGAACCGGCTGCGCGAGCTTGCTTTCCTGAACTCAGGCGTGCGCATCATCATCGAGGATGACCGCCCCGCCGAACCCCTGCGGACCGAGCTGTTCTACGAAGGCGGCGTGCGCGAATTCGTCAAGTTCATCGACCGCTCGAAAACGCCGATCATGCCCGAGCCGATCTTTATTCAGGGTGAGCGCGCTGGCATCGGCATCGAAGTGGCGATGTGGTGGAACGACAGCTACCACGAAACGGTGCTGCCTTTTACCAACAACATCCCGCAGCGGGATGGCGGCACCCACCTGGCAGGTTTTCGCGGTGCGCTGACCCGGGTGATCAACAATTATGCCCAGTCGAACGCCATGGTCCGCAAGGAAAAGGTCGACTTCACCGGTGACGACGCCCGCGAAGGGCTGACCTGCGTACTGTCAGTCAAGGTGCCGGACCCGAAATTCTCCAGCCAGACCAAGGATAAGCTGGTCTCGTCCGAGGTGCGCCCCGCCGTTGAGGGACTGCTCGGCGAGAAACTGGCCGAGTGGTTTGAGGAAAATCCCGCCGAAGCCAAACAGATCCTCGGCAAGATCGTCGAGGCGGCGCTTGCGCGCGAGGCAGCACGCCGTGCCCGTGAACTGACCCGGCGCAAAACCGCGATGGACGTCGCCAGCCTGCCCGGCAAGCTGGCCGACTGTCAGGAAAAGGACCCGGCGCTGTCCGAACTGTTCATCGTCGAGGGTGACTCGGCCGGTGGCTCGGCCAAGCAGGGCCGCTCACGCCAGAACCAGGCGGTGCTGCCCCTGCGCGGGAAAATCCTTAACGTCGAGCGGGCGCGTTTCGACCGCATGCTGTCCAGCGACCAGATCGGCACGCTGATCACCGCGCTTGGCACCGGCATCGGACGCGACGAATTCAACCTTGAAAAGCTGCGTTACCACAAGATCGTCATCATGACCGATGCCGACGTCGACGGCGCACATATCCGCACGCTGTTGCTGACCTTCTTTTTCCGGCAGATGCCCGAACTGATCGAGGCGGGGCATCTCTATATCGCGCAGCCGCCGCTTTACAAGGTCAGCCGCGGCCGCTCTGAGGTCTATCTCAAGGACGAGGCCGCGCTTGAGGATTACCTGATCGAGCAGGGGATCGAGGGCGCAAGCCTGCGGCTTGGCAATGGCGAACAGATCACCGGGGCCGACCTGGCCCGCATAGTCGAAGAGGCGCGCACCGCCCGTCGCATCCTGCGCGCCTATCCGACGCATTACCCCGCGCATATCATCGAGCAGGCCGCGATTGCTGGTGCCCTGGTACAGGGCCGGGTCGATGCGGATGCACAGGGCGTCGCCACCGCGGTGGCCGCACGTCTTGATATGATCGCCGAGGAATATGAACGTGGCTGGTCGGGCCGCCCGACTCAGGACGCTGGTATCCGCCTGACCCGCCTGTTGCGCGGGGTCGAGGAAAGCCGGACCCTTGATGGCCCGATGCTGCGCAGCGCCGAAAGCAGGCGTCTGGCCACGATGACCGACACGCTGCACGAGATCTATGGCACGACAGCGCATCTGATCCGCAAGGACCGGGATATTCCCATCCATGGCCCGCTGAGCCTGTTGCAGGCGGTCTTCCTTGAAGGGGAAAAAGGCCTGTCGCTGCAGCGCTACAAGGGTCTGGGCGAAATGAACCCCGAACAGCTGTGGGAAACCACATTGGACCCGGCAGCGCGGACCATGTTGCAGGTGCGAATCGAGGATCTGGGCGAGGCCGACGATATCTTCACCAAACTCATGGGTGATATGGTCGAGCCGCGGCGTGATTTCATCCAGCAAAATGCCCTGAGCGTGGAAAATCTGGATATATGATCCGCGTCATCGTCTTGCCCTGTCAGGCGAATCGCTGTTTTTTTACTCAATCTCCGGTTAAGTGTTGCTATCATGCCGCGCATTGGCTGGTATAGGATCGTCGTAACAACCAGCCGCTTGCGGCCATCCGGCTGGAGGCGTAGCTAAAACTCAATTCAGGATGTTTAGGGCGCGATACTCCCTGGCATCGTTTTGCATAGGAGATGTGGACATGTGCGCTGTTCGTATGAACGCCCCGCTCGCCGCCTCGCTCGCGGCCCTGCTGTCCCTCGGCACGACCCTGACCGCGACGGCAGGCGGCTTTATTGCCCCGGTGGTGGAACCCGTGGTCGCCCCGGTGGTCGAGGCTCAGCCGGTTGGTGACTGGGCTGGCGCTTACGCCGGTCTGACGCTGGGTTATGCCTTCAGCGGCGATGATGAGGTTGGTGTCAACGGCGTCAGCCCCAATACGCTGGAACTGAGCGGCGCGAATGCCGGCATCCGGCTGGGCTATCGCTGGCAGCGTGACCGCTGGGTCATCGGCCCGGAACTGGGCTTTGAGGGCGGCAACATCTCGGACGACTTCCTGACCGACGGCTATGACGCCGAATCGAAAATCAAGAACGTCCTCGCCCTGCGCCTGAAAACCGGCTATGTCCTCGACAACGACATTCTGGTCTACGGGATCGCCGGCGTGGCTCGCGCCAAGGTCGATTATTCGGTAACCGGCAACGGCGCGGATATCCGCGACGAATATACCAAGACTGGCTACATCGTCGGCCTGGGCGCCGAGAAAAAGATCAACGAACGTATGTCGGTGACCGGCGAATACGAATATGCCAACTTCGGCAAGGAAACCCTGTCGGACGGTGTTTATGAAACCCGGGCGACCCCTGATTATCACAACATCAAACTGGGTCTGAACTTCCGGTTCTGATCCGGGGCAAGTTGGTCCGGCTCCACGGACAAAAAGGGTCGCCTCTGGCGGCCCTTTTTTGTTGCCTAGCCCATTCGGCGAGGTGCCAGCGGCAGGATGATCGGGCTGGTACCGCAAGCAACGGCGATGCCCTGCGGTACCAGTGCCGTCAGCGTCGCATCATCATGCAAAAGCCCGCCTGTATAGGCGCCAAAGGCTGGTAGCAGCAGATGATCGCGGCCCAGCAGAAAGGCGCGGCGCCGCTCCCCCGCCAGCCGCACGACCGGGTGAAAATGTCCTGAAATATCAGGCCCCTGCCCCGCCTCATGCCGCAGGGTCACCGGACCCAGCATCATGCTGGCAACCGCCTGCCCCGGCAGGCCAGCAGGGGCGCCGGGATCATGATTGCCGCCGATCCACAGCCAGTCCCGACCCCGTGCCTGTCGCTGCAGGATATCGGCGACCTGCGGGTCAAGCGCCTCGGCCGCCGCAAGATCGTCGAAACCATCCCCCAGACTGACAACGACGCGGGGGTTAAGGGCCGCAATCTCGGCCCCCAGCCGTTCAAGCGTCGCCAACCCCTCATAAGGTGGCAGCAGGGGACCACCGCGCCGGGCCATCCGCTCGGATTTGCCCAGATGCAGATCCGCGACAATCAGCCATCCGCCTCCGGGCCACCACAGCGCGCCCGAGGCCCGCGCCTCAAGCCGCAATCCGTGAAACTGAAACCCGTGGCCGGTCATGCGATCTCCTCCAGTCCGGCGTCGCGCATCAGCGCCCCGGCCTCGATCCGGGCAAGCCGTTCGCGCCCTTCCCCCCGAATCGGGACGCGCCCAACCTCCAGCAGCAGGGGCGCGGCCAAAGGCGAGACCCGTTCCAGCATCCGATGTTCCCGCCGGGGCGAGCGGCTGAGCATTTCCTCAATACGCCCGAAATCGACCAGCCCGCGTCCGACCTCATCGCCAGTGATCCGCAGCATCAGATGGCCGGGATCATATTTTCGCAAAGTGTCATAGAGAATATCGCTGGAAAACATCGCCTGCCGCCCCGTCTTGCGCCGACCAGGCAAGTTACGCTGGATCAGCCCGGCGACCGTTGCGACATTGCGGAATGTACGCTTCATGACCGCATTCTCGCCCAGCCAGTCGTCAAGTCCTGCCCGCAGCCGCGCACCGTCAAGCAGCGGCACCGGATCCCATACAGGGTCAAGCGACCAGACCAGCAGGGCGTAGTCGGTTGAAAGAAACCCCAACGGCCCGACGCCCTGCTCTTCCATCTCGCGCGTCAGCAGCAGGCCAAGCGTCTGCAACGCATTGCGCCCGGCAAAACCGTAAAGCGCGAAATGCCACAGTCCGGCATGAGGAAAGCTTTCTGAAAGCAGCAGCCCCGGCCGGGGCAGGATCGAGACCTGCGCCTGCAGGGCCAGCCATTCACGCGTCTGAACGGGCAGCACCCCGTGCCGGGCGGGATCGCCGATCAGTGCCAGCACGCGATGGGAAAGCTGGGTCGAGGTCGCAAGCTTGACCCCGGAATAGACCGCGATTTTCGGCTGCCGGGTCGGATCTGGCGTGACCTCTACCACCATCTCGCGCATCGCATCCATGCGCACCACACGGCCGCCGATCAGGAAACTGTCGCCGGGGGAAAGGCTTGCGGCAAAGGCCTCTTCGACCTCGCCCAACGGTGCGCCACCACGACCACGCAGGCGGACCCTGACCATCTCGGCCTCGACAATAGTGCCGACATTCATGCGCAACAGCCTGGCCGCGCGGGGATCGCGCAACTGCCATAGGCCGTTTCGCAGGACCAGCCGCTGCCAGCGGTCATAGGCACGCAGCGCGTATCCGCCGGTCGCGGCGAAATCCAGGCAGGCATCGAAGTCGGCACGCGAAAGGTGGCGATAGGGACCAGCAGTCCTGACCTCGGCATATAGCGCATCGGGATCAAAGGGCGCGGCGCAGGCGGTCAGCAGAATATGCTGACACAATACGTCCAGCGGTCCGGGACCGCGCGGATCTCCGTCCAGATCACGTTCGCGCACTGCCTCCAGCGCTGCTACGCATTCGATCTGTTCGAACCGATTGGCTGGCACGATCCGCGCCCGTGATGGCGCATTATAACGGTGATTGGCCCGACCGATGCGCTGGACCAGCCGCTTGACATTCTTGGGCGCCCCGATCTGGATCACCAGATCGACTGCCCCCCAGTCGATGCCCAGATCAAGACTGCCGGTCGCCACCACAGCACGCAATTCACCCGCCGCCATCGCTGCCTCGACGCGCGCCCGCTGTTCGCGCGCAAGGCTGCCGTGGTGCAGGCCGATAGGCAGGTTTTCCTCATTCGCGGCCCACAGCGCCTGAAAGAACAGCTCGGCCTGTGCACGGGTGTTGATAAAGATGATGGTGGTGCGCGCCTCCCGGATCGCGGCCAGAACCTCGGGGATGGCGTAATGACCACCACCACCCGCCCATGGCGCAGGCCGGGCCGTAGGCAACATGGCAATGTCGGGATCGGGACCGGGATCAGCCTCGACCACCATCACCGGGTCAGCGCCTGCCATGAAACCCGCCAGCGCCTGCGGGTCCTCGACCGTCGCGGAAAGCCCGGTGACCCGCAGTTCCGGCGCCAGCGCGCGCAGCCGGGCAAGGCAGAGCATCAACTGATCGCCGCGCTTGCTTTCCGCCAGCGCGTGCAGTTCATCAAGCACCACCCGGCGCAGCCCGCCAAAAATCGCCGGCGCCTCGGGATAGCTCAGCATCAGTGCAAGGCTTTCTGGTGTAGTCAGCAGCACCTCGGGCGGATCGACGCGCTGGCGGCGCCGCTGAGTTTGCCCGGTGTCCCCTGTGCGGTCCTCGACCCGGATCGACAGCCCCAGATCCGCGACAGGGCGGGCAAGGTTGCGCGCAATATCCGCCGTCAGCGCCTTCAGCGGCGAAACGTATAGCGTATGCACCCCTTTCGTGGCCGCCCTGTCCCCGGCAAGCTCGACGAGCGAGGGCAGGAACCCCGCCAGCGTCTTGCCCCCTCCGGTCGGTGCGATCAGCAGGCTGTCGCCCCTGGTCGCAAAAAGCGCAAGCTGATGGGGATGGGGCTGCCAGCCTTGCCGGGCAAACCAGTCCTGAAAAAGGGCAGGCAGGATCACAGCATCGCCTCAAGTGCTGACAGATGGTCGGCCTCGGCAGCGGGCTTGTCCCAGCGGATTCGGCTGATACGGGGAAAGCGCATGGCCACGCCCGATCGGTGCCGGGTCGAGCGGTTGAGCCCCTCAAATGCGACCTCGACCACCAGTTTCGCAGCCAGTGCCCGCACCGGGCCATAACGCTCGACCGTGTTCTGGCGGACAAAGCGGTCCAGCTCGCGCAGTTCGGCATCGGTAAAGCCGAAATAAGCCTTGCCGACCGGGACCAGATCATCGCCGTCCCACAGGCCAAAGGTGAAATCGGAATAAAACCCCGACCGTTTGCCATGCCCGCGCTGCGCATAAAGCAGCACCGCATCGACAACCATGGGATCACGCTTCCACTTGAACCATGGGCCACGCGGACGACCCGAGACATAGGCACTGTCGCGACGCTTGATCATTACCCCTTCGATGACCGCAACAGGAGGGTTGGCACGCAAAGCGGCCAGACTCTCCCACCCGGCGAAATCAAGCAGCGGAGAAAGGTCGATCCCCTCGCCAAACTGTGCCGCCTCAAGCACCGCGCGGCGTTGCGTCAAAGGCTCGGCCCGCAGGTCGCAGCCCTGCCACAGCAACAGATCGTAAAGCCGCAGCCCGGCAGGGTGGCTTGCCAGCAGTGCCTTGCTGACCATCCTGCGGTTCAGCCGCCTTTGCAATTCGCCAAAGGGTGCCACCTCATCCCCGCGCCGCACAATCAGCTCACCATCGACTGTACCGTCGAAATCCATTGCCGCGATTACATCCGGAAAGGCGTGCGAGATGTCCTCTCCGCTGCGCGAGTAAAGGCGGCGCACACCACCCTCGCTGACCGCCTGCACACGGATGCCGTCCCATTTCCACTCGGCAACGAATTCGGTGGGGTCTAGCCCCTGCAATCCCTCCAGGTCGATGGGCGTTGCCAGCATCACCGGGCGAAAGGGGGCGAGTGCTGCACGCTCAGGCCGCGCCCCGCCACCCAGCCAGTGAAAAAGCGCGTCATAAGGCGGGGTGAGGCCGTGCCAGATCTCTTCGATCTCGGGAACCGAGGGCGTGCCCATCGCCGCCAATGCCATCCGTGCCATCCGGGCCGACACTCCGATCCGCAGATTGCCGGTGGCAAGCTTCAGAAAGGCCAGCCGCCCGGACGGGCCCAGCCGGTCCAGCATGGCAGCAATCGCGCCGGGCAGTGCGGCCTTGCCGGTTTCCCGCAGCAGCGTCACGGCATCTGATAGCGAGGGGTCGTCCTCGGCCCCATCGGGCCAGATCAGCGCAATGGTTTCGGCCAGATCACCGACGAAATCATAGCTAAGCGCCAATAGCTGCTCATCCACCCTCTCGGCCGCGAGGGTGCGTAAAAGCGAGGGCGTGACCCGGCGCAGCTCAAGCTCTCCGGTCAGTGCGGCAAGGGCCCAACCGCGGTCCGGATCGGGCGTGCGTTCCAGATAATGCTGCAATATTTGCAGCTTGGCGTTCCGTGCCGGCGTGAAAGCCAGCCGTTCCAACAGGGCGGCAAAGGCTTTCATTCCGCCTCGTCCTCATAGCCGACCAGTCGCAATGGGCGTGCAGGGATCTGCTGCAATTCGCACCAGCGGATCACGCCATCCTCGGTGCCGTGGGTAACCCAGACCTCGCCGGGGGCCAATTCGGTCAGAGTCGCGGTCAACGCAGGCCAGTCAACATGGTCGCTGATGATCAGCGGCAGTTCGACCCCACGCTGACGCGCCCGGGCACGCACCGCCATCCAGCCCGAGGCGAATGCCAGAACCGGATCCCGAAACCGCTGCACCCAGGGGCTGGCAAAGGCCGGGGGCGGGGCGATCACCAGTTGCGCCGCGACCTCATCGACCGAGGCAGGCACCAGCGCGCCCAGATTGACCCCGCGTGAAACGTAATACTCGCACAAGGTCTTTAGCGCGCCGTGAACGGCAATAGGGGCATCATAGCCCGCCTCGCGCAGCAAAGCGATCACATGCTGCGCCTTGCCCAGCGCATAGGCGCCGACAAGATGCGGACGGTCGGGAAATTCGGCCATGCTGGCCAGCAGCTTTTGCACCTGCCCCGCCGGATCAGGAAAACGGAACACCGGCAAGCCAAAGGTCGCCTCGGTCACAAAGACATCGCAAGGGACGGGCTGAAACGCCGCACAGGTCGGGTTCGGCTGGCGCGCATAATCGCCCGAAACGACGATGCGGCAGCCCCCGACCTCGACCGAGATCTGGCTTGAGCCGAGCACATGTCCCGCCGGGTGAAAGCCCACACTGACACCACCGATACGCATGTTCCCAGCAGCAACCTGAGTCGTGCCCGCGAACCCCTCACCCATGCGCAGACGCATAATCTCCAGCGTCTCTGCCGTCGCCATGACCGCCCCATGACCAAAGCGGGCGTGATCGGAATGGCCGTGGGTGATCAGCGCACGCGCGACCGGTTTCAGCGGGTCGATGTGAAAGCCGCCGTCAGGGCAGTAAAGCCCGGCCTCGGTCGGAAACAGAATGGAATCGGCGCGCATGGTCCGAGCATCCAGAACATTTCGTGAAAATCAAGCCAGCGCCAATGGCCGACCCTCAAAGATCGTCTCCATCGAGAAAACGCCTGTTACGCGCTCAAGATCCATATCGGCGATCAATCGCTTGTATAGCGCATCATAGCCAGCCATGCCGCTGACCACCGCCTTGGCCAGATAGTCCCATTCACCGCCGATACGGTGGAACTCGACAATCTGGGGCAGGGATTCGATACGGGCGCGAAAGCGGCGCGACCACGCATCGTTGTGGTGGCGAGTGCGGATCATGATGAAAACGGTCAGCCCCAGCCCCAGCGCAGCCGCGTCAATGACGGCACGGCTGCCCTGCAGCACCCCTGCCTCGGTCAGCCGCTGCAAGCGTCGCCAGCAGGCGTTCTGGGACAGGCCCACACGTTCGGCCAGCTCGCGCTGAGACAAGCTGGCGTCCCGCTGCAGCAGTGCCAGTAACTGGTTGTCGATTTCATCTGTTTCTGTCTTTTTGTCGCTCATTTGACAACCATATTGAAAAAATATCGCTGATATTCAGAATGATTTCTCATGATCTGCGGGTCAAGATGGCTGCATGCAGAGACAGATTTCCATCCCGCCCTTTGACAGCTACCTCGCCCGGCTGGGCGACAACCCGATCAGTCAGATCCACACCTGCCTGATCGGCCGCGACGCTGTGATCGACGGTCCTTTTGGACCGCGCCGGATGATCTATGCCGATTACATCGCCTCGGGCCGCGCGCTGCGGCCCATCGAGGAATGGGTGATGGAAAACGTGCTTCCCTGGTATGCCAACAGCCATACCGAGGCCAGCCATTGCGGCGGCACCATGACCCGGATGCGCCGCGCCGCGCGGACCGCGATTGGCAATTGCACCCATGCCGGGCCTGAACATGCGGTGATCTTTACCGGTGGGGGCGCGACACAGGGGATCAACCGGCTGGTGCATCTGTTGGGTGCGGGCCCGGGTACGACGGTGCTGATCGGGCCTTACGAACATCACTCGAACATCCTGCCCTGGCGCGAAAGCGGCGCGACCGTAATCACCATCCCCGAGGCAGCGACCGGCGGCCCGGACCTGACCGCGCTGGCCGAGGCGCTGGACCAGGCCCAAGGACCGGTGATCGGCAGTTTCTCGGCCGCGTCGAACGTCACAGGGACGCTGACTGACGTAGCCGAAGTCACGCGCATCCTCAAAACTGCAGGCGCCAAGGCGGTCTGGGACTATGCCGGAGGCGCGCCCTACCTGCCCATCGACATGCGGCTGGGCATGGATGCGGTGGTGATCTCACCGCACAAGTTCATTGGTGGGCCGGGGGCATCCGGCGTGACCATCCTGCGCCGCGATGCGGTGGTGAATGACCGCCCCACCCTGCCCGGCGGCGGGACGGTGCGCTTTGTCTCGCCCGAGTCGCATGACTATTCGCTGTCGCTGGAAGCGCGCGAAGAAGGCGGCACGCCGAACGTGGTCGGGGATATCCGTGCCGCGCTGGTCTTTCTGACCAAGGCCGCTGCGGGTCAGGACCATATCCATGCACGCAATGCCGAATGGCTTGCGCTGGGAATGGCGCAGCTGCGCGCGCATCCCCGGGTCGAGCTGCTGGGCAATCTGGATGCCCCCCGCCTGCCCTTCTTCAGCTTCCGCATCCGCGATGGGCAGGGAGGATATGTCCACCAGCAACTGGCGACTCGGATGTTGTCGGATCTTTATGGCGTGCAGGCGCGGGGCGGCTGCGCCTGTGCGGGCCCCTATGTCCATCACCTGCTGGGGCTGGACCCACAGGAATCAGCGCGCATGCGCGCCGCGATCCTTGCCGGGGATGAGATCGAGAAACCCGGATTCGTGCGGCTGAACCTGTGCTGGGCCGCCCCGCGCGCCGAAGTTCAGGCAATTCTGGACGCCATCTGCGACCTTTCCGATCACGCAACGGAACACCTGCCCCATTACCGCTGCGACCGTTCGACCGCGATCTTTACGCCGGTCGCGGCCCAGTAGCGCAGGCCACGGTCGCCACATATTCGCGCACCAGCGCCACGCGGCGGGGGCGAAAGCTTTCCTCACCCGGCCGCATGGCTTGAATGCGCGGAACGTGAAAGGTGCGGAAATCCTGTCGCATCCGGCAATGGGCCAACAGCATCATGTGATTCTCACTGTAGCTGAGGCCCAAAGGCCAGATCTCGCGCGTGGTCTGCATCCCCTGCAGGTCAAGGTAGCCGATTATCAGGCTACGCTCATCCCACAGCGCCTGCCGCAACAGCGCCATATCCACATTCAGGGCGGGTCTTTGCGCAGGTTCGCGAAACAGGCGCATGGTCGCGTGCATGGCATGCCGGCCCTGACCTTCGGGCAGGGTGGCGATGATTCGGGCCATGGCGTTTTCGCCGGCATGTGTCAGTTCGGAATCACCCAGAGTACGCAGGCCCGAGATGGCAAGCAGCAGGGCCTCGATCTCAAGCCGGGAAAAGCTTTGGGGCGGCAGGGCCGGGTCTTCGGTCAGCGAATAGCCAACGCCCGCTTCGCCATCAATCAGCGCGCCTCCGGCCCGCAGGGTAGCAATGTCGCGATAAAGCTGACGCGTCGAAACGCCGGTCTCCTGCGCCAGCCGCCCGGCCGTGACCGGCGCGGGCAGGCGGCGCAACGCATCCATCAGGCGCATCAGGCGATCGGTACGAGACATGCTGTCACCTTTTGTCAGGAGGGTCGGGTCATTCTGCCCCCGTCAATACAGGAGACCAAGATGCTGACTCTATATCATGCGCCCAAAAGCCGCTCATCATCCGTCGTCGTGCTGCTGGAAGAGCTGGGCGTTCTGGACAAGGTCGATGTTCGCCGGGTCACGATCCCGCGTCAGGACGGCTCGGGTGCCCGCGACCCGGCCAACCCCCACCCCGAAGGAAAAGTGCCCTATCTGGTCAACGGTCAGGATCACGTACGCGAACGCGGCGCGATCATGCTTTATCTGACCGACACTTTCCCCGAGGCAGGGCTGGGCCCTCTGCCAGGCGATCCCCGGCGCGGACAATATCTCAGCTGGCTCAGCTGGTATCAGGGCGTGCTTGAGCCGGTGGCGATCCTGCATTTTTGCGGGATCAACCATCCGGCGCTGGCCGCAAGCCTGCGCGATTATGATACCGCCGTCGCGCGGCTGGACGAGGTGCTGACAAAGCAGCCTTATCTGCTGGGAAAGGATTTCTCGGCAGCTGATTTGCTGGTCGCGGGCCCGTTCATGTTCTTTGGCCCCGAGCAGATGCCGCGCACCCCCGCCGTTGACGACTGGGTGCAGCGGATTCAGTCGCGCCCCTCGATGGCGCGGGTGGCCGAACTGGACGCCTGAGCGGTTGAGCCCGCGGCGGGAAGCTTTGCCAGCTGCACCATCAAAATTCCCGCCGCGACGATCAGCGCGCCGATCACATCCGAGACGCCAAACCGTTCACCCAGCAACGCGGCAGCGATCCCGACGCCAAAGATCGGCGACAGAAAGTGAAAGGTGGCGGCTCGCACCGCGCCGATGCGGTTGACCAGCCTGAACCATAGCCAGGTCGCGCCAATTCCCGGCGCGACCACCGTATAGGCAAAGGCCCAGATCAGGCCGGCGCTCCATTCGACCGGGCGGCCCCAATCCATCAGCAGGGCCGGTATCACCAGCAGGATCGCCCCGACCGCCATCTGCAATCCGATGATCATCATCATGTTGCGGCTGCCCCCTGCCCCACGCGCAGCCAGCGTCGCAAAGGTCAGTGCCACCATACCGATCAGGCACAAGATCACGCCGGGGATATCCAGCCCATGTTGCAGCCGCACCCCCATGATCAGGGTGACGCCCGCGACGCCCGCGATCAGACCGGCAACGGCAATGGGCCGCAGCCTCTCGCCATAAAGAAGCCAGCCCAGAAACGCCACGACCAGCGGCATCATCGAAGCGATGATCGACGAAACCGAGGCCTCGACATATTGCATCGCGACCCAGCTGAACCCCAGGTAAAGCGCATTCTGGCACAGGCCGAACAGGATCACCGTGCGCCATTCGGCCCGGGTCAGATGCCAGTTCTGCCCCATGGCACGCGCCATGGGAATCGCCACCAGCGCGGACAGGCCAAAGCGGATGACCAGCGCCGTCAGCGGCGGGGCGGACATGACAATCATGCGCGTCGAGGTAAAGGCCGAGGCCCAGACCACCGCAAAACCGACGCCCATCAATATCGCGCGGAAATCCATCCTGTCCCCCCGGTGTTGCATGCGCATGGGACACGGATGCGCGGGGATGCACAAGGGGCGGCGTAATCACCCGCGCAGCAAACCGCCCGCAGGTGCGAAAACCCGGACCCCGTAAGATCGGGGCGCCGCAAAAGAAAAGAGCCGCGCAGATCAGATGCGCGGCTCATTCCCGTCAGTAAACGCGGGATCTCAGGCGTTCACGCTGTCTTTCAGCGCTTTCGCGATGGTGACCTTGACCACCTTGTCGGCCGGTTTGGTCATCATCTCTTGGGTTTGCGGGTTGCGAACCTGACGCTCGGGACGGGCGCGGCAGGCGACCTTGCCGATCCCCGGCAGGGTGACGGCGCCACCCTCGGCAACCGTGCGCGACACGATGGCCGAGATCGCGTCCAGAGCCGCGGCGGCGGTTTTCTTGTCGCTGCCCATTTCATCGGCCAGCGCGGCGACGAGCTGAGTTTTGGTCATCGGTTTGGAAGCGGCCTGAGCCATTTTCTGTCTCCTCGTTGTTCCCGTTCGGGAAATTTTCGGACGCCACCTTGGCGGCACGCGTGTCGCTACACAAGCTTTTTAAGCGCAGATCAAGCGTTTTCGGCGAAATTCCCCAGCAAACGCTGCGAAAAGTGCCTCGCAGGACCAGGCTACAGGAACGCGGTCTCGTTAAACGAACGCAACTTGCGTGAGTGGATGCGCTCCAGCGGGGTCTCTCGCAGCTTCTCCATCGCGCGAATGCCGATCTGCAGGTGGTTTGCAACCTGCGTACGATAAAAGTCGGTGGCCATGCCGGGCAGCTTCAATTCGCCGTGCAGCGGCTTGTCGCTGACGCAAAGCAGCGTGCCATAAGGAACCCGAAAGCGGAAACCGTTTGCGGCAATGGTCGCACTTTCCATATCCAGCGCGATGGCACGCGACTGCGACAGGCGCTGCACCGGACCGGATTGGTCGCGCAGCTCCCAGTTGCGGTTGTCGATCGTGGCGACAGTGCCGGTGCGCATGATGCGCTTCAGCTCATAACCCTCAAGCCGGGTAACCTCGGCCACTGCCTCTTGCAGGGCAACCTGCACCTCGGCCAGGGCCGGGATCGGCACCCAGGCCGGCAGGTCATCGTCAAGCACGTGATCTTCGCGCAGATAGGCATGGGCAAGGACGAAATCGCCAAGGCTCTGACTGTTGCGCAACCCCGCGCAATGGCCGACCATCAGCCAGGCATGGGGACGCAGGACGGCGATGTGGTCGGTCGCAGTCTTGGCGTTCGAAGGGCCGACGCCGATATTGACCAGCGTGATTCCGTCCCCATCCGGACGCTTGAGGTGATAGGCCGGCATCTGCGGCATCTTGGCGCCGGTCGCAATGATATCCTCGGGGCGTTCCAGGATCTGGTTTCCGGGCGCGACAAACCCGGTATAGCCCGAATTCGGATCGGCAAGCGCGCGGCGGGCAAAGGCCTCGAACTCATCGACATAGAACTGGTAATTCGTGAACATCACGAAATTCTGGAAATGCTCGGGCAGGGTCGCGGTGTAATGCGCCAGCCGCGCCAGCGAGTAATCCACACGCTGCGCGGTAAAGGGCGCCAGCGGGTGGCTGCCATCCGGGTTCGGCCCCGCAGTCCCGTTCACGATATCGTCATTCATCGTATTCAGATCCGGCACATCGAACACATCACGCAGGGAATAGTCGAGCACGCCTTCTTGCGGGACGTTGAGGTCGCTTTGCGTGGCGACAGCGAAATGGACGGGCATCGGCGTGCTGCTGTCCCCCACGGCAACCGGCACACCATGGTTGCGCATCAGCAGGCCGATCTGTTCGGTCAGATAGCCCCGGAACAGGTCGGGCCGGGTGATCGAGGTCGAATAGGTCCCCGGCAGCGCCACATGACCAAAGGACAGGCGCGAATCTGTCTTGGAATGGATGGGCACCGTCATGCGGATCTCGGGGTAAAAGGCGCGATAGCGCGCGCCCGGCCTGCCGCCTTTCAGGGTCGCCAGAAAGCGGTTCAGCAGAAATTGCGACGAACGGTCGTAAAGCTCGATCAATCGGGCGACGGCGGCGGCCGGATCGTCGAAATAAAGCCGCTCGGCGGGTTCCGGCGTCTCGATGGGAAGTCTGCGGCTGTCGGTTGCATTCATGCGCGCTCTCCAATTTGGAAAGGAGAGTGCCAGCGCCGCACCGGGCTGGCAAGCCGCCACCAGAGACCCTATCTGATGTGCAAAGGAGTGATCCGCATGGAATTTTCCATTCTTGACCTTGCGGTGGTCGCCGAGGGCTCGGATGCCCGGCAGGCCATTGCCAATTCCGTTGCACTGGCCCAGGCGGCCGAAGACTGGGGCTACAGTCGCTTTTGGCTGGCCGAACATCACAACATGCCCGGCATCGCCAGTGCTGCCACCTCGGTCCTGATCGGCCATGTCGCCGATCATACGAAATCCATCCGCATCGGCGCGGGCGGCGTAATGCTGCCCAATCACGCACCGCTGGCCATCGCCGAACAATTCGGCACGCTGGCGACGATCCACGGCCCGCGCATTGATCTGGGGCTGGGCCGCGCGCCCGGAGGCGACGGGGCGGTGATGCATGCGCTGCGCCGTTCGATGCAGCGCAACGAAGATTTCCCCAATGATGTGGTCGAGCTGTTGCGCTATCTCGGCCCGCCCCGCCCCGGTGCACCAGTGGCGGCCCACCCCGGCGAAGGGACGAATGTGCCGGTCTGGATCCTGGGCTCGTCGCTTTACGGTGCAAGTCTCGCCGCCGCGCTTGGCCTGCCCTATGCTTTTGCCAGCCATTTTGCCCCCGGCGATCTGGATCAGGCCGCACAACTGTACCGCGAGCGGTTCGAACAGACCGAGTTCGGCACCAGGCCTCGTTTCATGCTGGCCGTGAACGTCATCGCAGCCGAAACCGATGCCGAGGCGCAAAAACTGCGCAGCAGCCAGATGATCAGCTTTGCCCGGCTGCGGCTGGGGATGCCGGGGCTGCTGCCTCCGCCAGTCGATGATGTGCTGGATGCCATTCCGGTGCGCATCCTGCCCTCGGTCGAACATGCGCTTTCGGTCAGTGCGGTCGGTACACCAGCGACCGTCGCCGCGCGGCTGGATGAACTGATCACCCGTTATCAGCCAGACGAGCTGATCCTTGTCGGCAATATCTTTGACCAACAGGCCCGGCATCGCAGCTTTGCCATCGCAGCCGAGATCCTGCGGGGCCGCGCATGAGGATGCTTGTCTTTGGTCACGGCTATTCTGCCGGCTTCCTCACCCCGCTTCTGCGGGCTGAGGGCTGGCAGGTGACCGGCACCACGCGCAGCGACTCCGCCCGTGTCACAGCCACAGGGGCAGAGCCGCTGATCTGGCCAGGGGATGACGCAGCGGTCGGCCGGGCGATTTCCGGGGCTGATGCGATTCTGGTCTCGATTGGGCCTGATAGCGGCTCTGATCCCGTTCTGGCGGTCTTTGGCGCCCAGATCGCGGCGGCACGCCCGCGCTGGCTTGGCTACCTTTCGACGACCGGGGTCTATGGCGACCGTAACGGCGACTGGGTGGACGAAAAGACACCCTGCGCCCCCACCACCCAGCGCGGGCGCGAGCGGGTCGCCGCCGAAGAGGGTTGGCAGCAGCTTGCCGCCCGGCACGGTTTGCCACTGCATATTTTTCGTCTGGCCGGAATCTATGGACCGGGCCGCGGACCCTTCGCCAAGGTGCGTCAGGGCACGGCGCGGCGAATTATCAAGCCAGGGCAGGTCTTTTCGCGCATCCATGCCGAAGATATCGCCCAGGTGCTGCTGGCCTCGATCAAGGCACCACGGCCCGGGGCGATCTATAATGTCTGTGATGACGACCCCGCCCCGCCCGAGACGGTGATCGGTCATGCAGCGGAACTGTTGGGCCTGCCCCTGCCCCCGGCCGAGGATTTCGCCACCGCCGGAATGTCGCCGATGGCCCGCAGTTTTTATGCCGAAAACAAGCGCGTCTCGAACAACCGTATCAAAACCGAACTGGGCGTGACCCTGCGCTATCCTGACTATCGCGCCGGACTTGCGGCGCTGGCCAGGGCGGAAGGGATCACGGTCCAGAACATCGGCGTTTAGGGCGCGATCGAGCAGCAACCGTTCAGCATGCGCGACGGCTGGTCCTGCCCGTCCAGAATTACGCTGATCGCCAAGGCAAAGTTGCGGTCCGACATGCCATCCGAACATTGCTCGGGCCGCATGAAGGCAGTCAGCCGACCCTTGTCATCCCCGGCGACAAGACCGCGCGAAGGATCCCCCGGAATGCCGTTATCCATCACCTTGCGCAGCGAAAGCTGGCGCTCGGGCTGGCCGGGTTCGCTAAAGACCATACCCTTTTGCACCGTCTTGACCGACCAGAACGGCTCGGTCCCGTAGCATTGCAGGGTCAGGGGCAGTTCGGCCGACTTCCACGCAGAGGCCTGCGGCTTGAGAAAGCGCAGCGCCACCCAACCCGAGCTTTCGCCGATATTCACCCGGCCCCATTTGCCGGTAGCATCGCGTTCGATCAGCTCGATCCCCTTAGCGGTCGAGGCAAGGGTGCCGACGATCTTGGCCTGACCATGAGGCGCCTCGCGCACGTTCAGCTTGTCCCAGGTCTCGACCACGGTGACATCGAAAAGGCGCGGCAGGTAGTCGTCCTGCGCCTGCGCGGCCAAAGGCATTGCAAGGGCAAGGCCAGTCAGAAGGATACGAAGCATTATTTCCTCTCAGGCACGTTTGGCCACGGCCACGCCCAGAATCTCCAGAACCTTTGCCTCGATGTCAGGGGCTGACATGCGGGCTTCGCGGTACATGGCCTCGGGGCTGGCATGGTCGATGAAAGTGTCGGGCAGAACCATCTGGCGGAAACGCAACCCACCATCAAAAACGCCCTCATCGGAAAGAAGCTGCGCCACAAGGCTGCCAAAGCCGCCGACCGCACCCTCTTCGATGGTGATCAGCGCCTCATGCGTGCAGGCAAGGCGCAAGATCAGATCGCGGTCGAGCGGCTTTGCAAAGCGCGCATCGACAATCGTTGGCTGGATGCCACGCACGAGCAGTGCTTCGCGAGCCCGCATCACCTCGGCCAGACGGGTGCCAAAGGACAGGATGGCAACGCCCCTGCCCTCGGCCACGACCCGGCCTTTGCCGATTTCCAGAACCTCGCCATGCTCGGGCATCTCGACCCCGGTGCCTTCGCCGCGCGGATAACGGAACGCGATCGGCCCCGCGTCATAGGCAGCGGCGGTGGCGACCATATGGACCAGTTCGGCCTCATCCGCGGCAGCCATGACCACCATGCCCGGCAGGTTCGACAGAAACGCGATGTCATAGGCTCCGGCATGGGTCGCGCCATCGGCACCGACCAGCCCGGCCCGGTCGATAGCGAAACGCACCGGCAGGCGCTGGATCGCCACGTCATGGACGATCTGATCGTACCCACGCTGCAGGAAAGTCGAGTAAAGCGCGCAGAACGGCTTCATCCCCCCCGCGGCAAGACCGGCCGAGAAAGTCACGGCATGTTGTTCGGCAATACCCACATCAAAGCAACGGCGCGGGAAACGCTCGGCAAAGAGGTTCAGCCCGGTCCCGTCGGGCATGGCAGCGGTGACAGCGACGATGCGGGCATCGCGGCTGGCCTCATCGACCAGCGCCTTGGCAAAGACCGAGGTATAGCTTGGCGCGTTCGATTTTGCCTTGGCCTGCGCGCCGGTCTGAACGTCGAATTTCGCGGTAGCGTGCCCCTTGTCGGCGGCACGCTCGGCCGGGGCATAACCCTTGCCCTTGCGGGTCACGACATGGATCAGCACCGGCCCGTCAGCCCGCGCCCTGACCGTGCGCAACAGCGGCAAGAGCTGGTCCAGATCATGGCCATCGACGGGGCCGATATAGGAAAAGCCCAGCTCTTCGAACAGGGTGCCGCCAACGGTCATGCCCTTGAGCATCTCTTTGGCGCGCCGCGCACCCTCTTGCAGAGGCTGGGGCAGAAAACCGACAGCGCCCTTGGCAACCGCCTTAAGGTCCTGGAACGGACCCTCGGCGTAAAGGCGGGTCAGATAGCGCGACAGGGCCCCGGTCGGCGGGGCAATCGACATTTCATTGTCGTTCAGGACCACGAACAGCCGCTTGCCCAGATCGCCGGCGTTGTTCAGCGCCTCAAAGGCCATGCCCGCGCTCATGGCGCCATCACCGATCACCGCGACAGCGTCGCCCGGATCGCCGCCCAGTTCGCGGGCCATGGCAAAACCCAGTGCCGCGCTGATCGAGGTCGAGCTATGCCCTGCCCCAAAGGGATCATAGGGGCTTTCGGAACGTTTGGTGAAACCGGAAAGACCACCCTCCATCCGCAGGGTGCGGATGCGGTCGCGCCGACCGGTCAAGATTTTGTGAGGATAGCATTGATGGCCGACATCCCAGATGATCTTGTCGCGCGGCGCCTCGAAAACGGCATGCAGTGCGACGGTCAGTTCGACCACGCCAAGCCCTGCACCAAGATGGCCGCCAGTGACCGAGACGGCGCTGATCGTCTCGGCCCGCAGCTCGTCAGCAAGCTGCCGCAATTCGCGGTCGCTGAGGTTTTTGAGGTCCGAGGGCAGTGTCACCCGATCCAGGACCGGCGTCAGGGGACGATGTTCGTTCTGGTCAGTGGTCATGGCTTGCCCCTCTCTCGGGCGGGCTGTCAGGCGTCGCGCTCGATAACGAAACGCGCAAGCTGCCGCAAGTTTCCTGCCGCCTCGCCATAAGGTTCAAGGGCGGCCTCGGCATGGCGCACAAGCTTGCGCGCCTTGTCCTGCGCACCCTCAAGCCCAAGCAGCGACACAAAGGTCGCCTTGTTCGCCGCCTTGTCCTTGCCGGTGCGCTTGCCGATCGCCTCGGGGTCGCCGGTCACATCAAGGACATCGTCCTGAATCTGGAAGGCAAGGCCAAGGTTTTTCGCATATTCCGCCAAGGGGGCCGGGTCCTCGCCCGCCATGACCGCACCGGCGGTGGCGGCAAACTGGATCAGCGCCCCGGTCTTGGCCTGCTGAAGCCGCTTGATCGCAACGATATCAAGGGGGGTGATCGCGGTCTCGGCCGCGATGTCGAGCGCCTGCCCCCAGACCATGCCGCGCGCGCCAACCGCCTCGGACAGCCCGCGCACCAGCGCCAGCCGCACCTCGGCCGAACCGGTCTGCGCGTCGGTCAGTAGCCCAAATGCAAGGGTCTGCAGGGCGTCCCCGGCCAGAATCGCGGTCGCCTCGGACCACTGGACATGAACGGTCGGCAGACCGCGCCGCAGGTCGTCATTGTCCATCGCGGGCAGGTCATCATGGACCAGACTATAAGCATGTAAAGCCTCGACCGCGGCAGCAACGGGCAGCGACGCCTTGTCACCCAGCCCGAAAAGCCGAGCCGATTCCATGACCAGAAAGGCACGGATGCGCTTACCGCCGATACAGGCGTAACGCATCGCATCGCTAAGCTCGCCATCCGGCAGGCAGGACATTGCGCCTTCCAGCGCGGTCTGTACCTGCGCCTTCACATCCTCAAGACGATCCTGCATCACAGTCCCTCGGCCGGGACAGTGCCTGTGGGCTGACCATTCGCGGCCAGCGTAATCTTTTCAACCCGTTCCTCGGCCTCACGCAGGCGCTTGTCGCAATGCGCCCGCAATGCGGCACCGCGTTCGTAAAGCTTGATCGCCTCTTCCAGCGTGGCCTCGCCATGTTCCAGCCGGCTGACGGTCGCCTCAAGCTCTTTCATCGCCTCTTCGAAGGACATGTTCTCGATCTCGGTCACGCCGCAGTCTCCCTCAGCACATCGACATGGGCGCGCGCCGAGCGGCCCAGAGCGGCGAGATCATATCCCCCTTCAAGGGCAGACACCACCGGGGCTGAACAGGTCGCCGCCGTGTCGCAGATCATTCGGGTGATGGCGGTGAAATCGGCCTCGCTCCACATAAGCGCGGCCAAAGGATCGTCGGCATGGGCGTCAAACCCGGCCGAGATCAGCACAAGCTGCGGCCGCCACGCCTCGGCGCAATCACAGATCTGTTCCCATGCCGCGCGGGCTTCGTCCCCCGCGCTGCCGGGGGCCAGCGGCACATTCAGGATCTGCCCATGCGCGCCCCGTTCAGAGGCCGCGCCGGTGCCCGGATAAAGCGGCATCTGATGGGTCGAGGCAAAGAAGGCCCGCCGCTGATGCCACAATACATCCTGCGTGCCATTGCCGTGGTGGACATCGAAATCCAGCACCGCCACCCGGTCCAGCCCGTGGTGATCAAGCGCCCGCAGGGCCGCGATGGCGACCGAGGAAAAGATGCAGAACCCCATCGCCTTTTCGCGCTCGGCATGGTGTCCGGGCGGACGCATGGCGACAAAGGCATTCGGAGCCTCGCCCGCCAGCACCGCATCGACTGCCGCGCAAACCCCGCCCACCGCATGACGCGCCGCCGTCAGACTGTCTGGCGCCAGATAGGTGTCCGAATCAAGCATCGTCCAGCCCTCGGCCGGGACCTTGCGCTGCGCGAGCGCCAGATATTCCGCCGGATGGGCGCGCAGGATGTCCTGATCCGTGCCCTCGGGCGCCTCGCGGCGGTCAAGGTCCATATCCTCCAGCGCCTCAAGCACGGCATCAAGCCGCCCCACACGCTCGGGGTGGCTTGGCGGGGTCACATGCGAAAAGCCGGACGGATGGGTGTATAACAGGGTCATCAGCCAAGGATTATGGCCACGGACCTTTTCCGGGCAAGACAATGTTCCCGATCCTGCCGAAAACGGCAGCCGCGATGCTGCCTCAGAGTGCCTGAACTGTCAGCCGCTGCCCGTCATGGCCCGCTATGCGCACCTCGGTCAGCGAGCCTTCGGGCATGTCGCGATCAAAGGTCACCTCGGTAAAATGCTCGGTCCGGCCAAGGCGGGGCCCCTCGGTCAGCACCATGCGGGATTCGCCGAGCTGAGCCTGTAAATGCCGCGCCAGCGCCGCATCGCCCGCAGCACGCAGTCTTGCTGCACGTTCTTTGATGGCCGGTCCCGGAACACGCGGCATCCGCGCCGCCGGGGTACCCTTGCGCGCCGAATAGGGAAAGACATGCAGGAATGTCAGCCCGCAATCATCGACAAGCTTCAGGCTGTTTTCAAACATCGCCTCGGTCTCGGTCGGGAAACCGGCGATGATATCGGCGCCAAAGACGATGCCGGGCCGCAAACGCCGCGCCTCTTCGCAAAAGCGGATGGCGTCGTCGCGCAGGTGGCGACGCTTCATCCGCTTTAAGATCATGTCATCGCCCGCTTGCAAGGACAGGTGCAGATGCGGCATCAGTCGCGGCTCGGTGGCGATGGCAAGCATCAGGTTCTCATCTGCCTCGATCGAATCGATCGAGCTGATGCGCAGACGCGGCAGATCCGGCACCAGCCGCAGAATGCGCATGACCAGATCGCCAAGGCGGGGCTGGCCCGGCAGATCCGCCCCCCATGAGGTCAGGTCCACCCCGGTCAACACCACCTCGTTAAAGCCGCGGTCGCGCAGGCGCTTGATCTGTTCGACCACCACCCCCGCCGGAACCGAGCGTGAATTGCCCCGGCCATAGGGGATGATGCAGAAGGTGCAGCGGTGATCACAGCCGTTCTGCACCTGCACGTAGGCGCGGTGGCGTCCGAAACCGTCGATCAGATGGCCAGCCGTCTCACGCACGGACATGATGTCGTCGACCTGCACCTTTTCGGTCTCGCCGATCAGGTCGGGGGCCTGCATCGTGGCCCAGGTCGCGGGCTGCATCTTTTCATGGTTGCCGATGACGCGGGTGACCTCGGCCATGGCGGCAAATGTCTCGGGCTCGGTCTGGGCCGCACAGCCTGTGACAATGACCGGAGCACCGGGGTTTTCGCGTGCAAGCCGCCGGATCTCTTGCCGGGCCTTACGAACCGCCTCGGCCGTGACGGCGCAGGTGTTCACGATCACCGCACCTTGCAGCCCTGCGGCCTCGGCCATCTCACGCATGGCCTCGGTCTCATAGGCATTCAGCCGACAGCCAAGCGTGGCAAAGACAGGCGGCTTCGGCACGCTCATCCCCGCCAGACCCCGTCAAAGACATGCGCAGTCGGGCCGGTCATCCAGACGCCATCATCGCGCCAGTCGATTTCAAGCACGCCGCCCGGAACATTGACCCGCACCCTGCGCCCGGTCAGCCCACGCCGCGCCGCAGCGACCACCGCCGCACATGAGCATGAGCCCGAGGCCAGGGTGATTCCCGTCCCCCGCTCCCATATGCGCAGGATGATTTCGCTATCCGAAACGACCTGCACCAGCTCAACATTCGTGCGCTGGGGGTACAGGGGATGATGCTCATGCTCGGGGCCGAATCGTTCAAGATCGACCGCCGCCGCATCGGGCACGAAAAAGGTGATATGCGGGTTACCCATACCGGTTGCCACCGGATCGCCGGGAATCGGCAGATGCAGCGTATCGACATCCTCAGCCAAAGGAATGCGCGCCCAGTCAAAGACCGGAGCCCCCATATTCACGCGCGTCAGCCGGTTGCCCGCGTCCTCGGCAGCAAGCAGGGCGTGATCCGTGGCAAGACGCAGCGCCGTCGCCCCCGATTCGTCCATCAGAAAGCGCGCGATACAGCGCGTGGCATTGCCGCAGGCCGCCGAAAGCGAACCATCCGCATTATAGAACACCAGCCGCGCATCGGCGCTTTCGTCGGGCAGAATAACGGCCAGCTGGTCGAAGCCGACGCCGCGATGGCGGTCGGCCATGGCGGCCACAGTCGCAGCATCAGGCAGCGCGCCAGTGGCGCGGCTGTCGATAACCACGAAATCATTGCCTAGCCCGTGCATCTTCATAAAGGGCAGAAGGGCGCTCTGGCCAAGGTTTTGCTGATGTTCCATGGCGCCGACATACTCCTGCCGAAAAGATTCTGCCAGAGGCAGCGATTTTTCCGCTTGACCCTGTCCGCCACCAACCTTAGTTAGCCCCCGTGCGATGGGCCCGTAGCTCAGTTGGTAGAGCAACTGACTTTTAATCAGTGGGTCACAGGTTCGAATCCTGTCGGGCTCACCACTGAAAATCCTTACATGACAAGCGGTTACGAGAAATTGCCTGCGAGGCGGTTTCGGCGCTAACACCTCCCCGGGGGACACATGGGGGACAATTCGAAGCGGCTCAGGACGCTCCGAATCTACCGCCATCGCGTCGCGCGCCAACCGGCGGCGATAGCCTCGGCCTCGTCGCAAAACCAGCCTCTGGATCAGGGGTTCCACGTCGAACTGACAAACTGACAGAACTGACAGAACCCCGCCCGGCTCGCCTTAAGAGCTCATGCCGCTTTGCGACACTCCCGGAATCCCGCCCGCCTGGCACGGACCTCGGCCTCCAGCCTGTTCACGAGATCCACAATATTGAAGAAGCGTCCCCGGGCGCCGTTGCGGATGACGGCTCGCGCGATCGCCACGGAGATATGGGTCTTGCCGGTCCCGGTGCCGCCGACCAGCACGACATTGCGCTGCTGGCCGGGGAATTCGCCGCTGGCCAGATCGCGCACCAGCGTCTCGTTGATCGGGGTGTCATCGAAGGTGAACTCCTCGATCTCCCGGGCATAGGGCAGCTTGGCGGTGGTGATCTGGTATTTGACCGACCGCGCCTTCTTCTCGTTGATCTCGGCGGCCAGCAGTTCGCCCACGATCTGACGGGGTTTGAACCGCACCGGGTTTGCCGGAGGCT
>NZ_AEPN01000034.1:0-423 GCF_000185925.1 Paracoccus sp. TRP
GTTGCTGTAGGCTTTATCGGCCAGCACGACATCACCGCTCTGTCCCTGCGGAAGGGCCGAGGCCTGCGTAATCTCGCCGACCTGACCGGCCGTTATGATGAACCGCAACGGCCTGCCCCGGGCATCGGCCTGCATGTGGATCCTGGGGGTCAGCCCGCCTCGGGAACGCCCCGGCGCCTGATCCTTGCCCCCCTTTCCAGATGCCGCCTGCTGATGAGCACGAACAATCGCGCAGTCGATCATCAGTTGCTGATGCCGTCAGCGTCTCGAAGACCTGCACCCGAATACCGGCATGGCGCCAGCGGCTGAAGCGCTTATGCACCGTCGTCCATTTGCCGTAGCGGTCCGGCAGGTCGCGCCAATGGGTGCCAGAGCGCAAAACCCACGGCCAGCCATTGATGAATATCCGGCTGTCAGCCCCGG
>NZ_AEPN01000033.1:0-43586 GCF_000185925.1 Paracoccus sp. TRP
CAAAGTGTTCATTGGTCTTGGCAATCCATCATCGGCGCGACCGAAAGCCGGGCGCAGGCGTCAAGAGAGATCACATTCGTTTCAGCCATTCTGGCACCGACCGCCGCTTGCGGCTCCGCCTTGTTTCTGATCGCGAACCGGAAAACCCGGTCAGCCGCTTGCGCCCGTTTGACAAACCCCGCGCCTATCCAGAACCTGGCTGGACCGTCGTGGCAGGGTTTCGGCTGTCAGATTGCGGTGGTACCGCCTCCCCGGCTCGAACGGGGGACCCCCAGATCCACAATCTGGTGCTCTAACCAACTGAGCTAAGGCGGCACAGGCGGCTATCTAGCCCCAGCACGGTCCCGGCGCAAGCCCGTCTTGCCGGTTTTTCGCATGCAGGGTAAGGAAAATGTTCAGATCCACAGGCCACGCGCCAGGAGAACCAGCATGAGCATCAACAGCGAAAGCGATATTGCCGCGAATCTGCAAATCGGGCCTACTGATCGCGGCATGGTCAGGATCTATGTCGAGGCCGAGGGCGTCGATCTACCGCTGGATTTCGATCCCGAAGAGGCCGAAGAGATTGCCGAAGAGCTGCTTGCTGCTGCCGAGGCTGCGCGCAGCATGGGCTCTGGTGGCAAACCGGCCAAGGGCAATGTCAAGAAGCCCCGCCGCTGATTCCCATCGGATCGGTCAGCGCCATCAGCCGGGTGGTCGAGACCCGGGCGATGTCACGTAAAAGCCGGCTGCGCCGTGCCCCGGCCAGCCGCGATTCGGGCCCCATGCGGACCAGTTCGGCCCCCCATGAGTCAGCGCGGATCAGGCCCGAGCCCTGAGGCAGCAGATCTTCGGGAAAATCGGCGTCTACCGCCCAGAAAAAGCGGTCGCAGAACTCAAGATAACCCTGCCATTTGCGGTCCGAGACAAAATCGGCACGACAGCTTTTGCATTCGACCACCCAGATTTCGCCCTTGGGCGAGACCGAGATCACATCGACCCGCAACCCGCCGGTTGGCGTGAACTCTGCCAGTGCTGCATGGCCCAACCCGGTCAGCATCCGCGCCACTCCACGCGCCAGCCGCTGCCCCGGCTGAGCGGGCAGCAGATCTGCTGTGGGGTCGGTTTGAGAGGTCATGTGCCAAACATGAACGAAACGGAAACATCTTGCAAGCGTCGTGCGCAACGGGTCCGGTACTTGCGGCAGGCTGGCCCTCGTCCTATCTAGGGGGCTGGCGGGTTTCTGCTCTTCTCGTGCGTGGCCATTTTTCTCACTGGCCTATAATTTCACCGAGGGGGCTGGCTCTGTCGGGGCCTTGGTCCCGTTATCTGGCGCCCACCTGGATATCCAGGCTTTCGGGGAAACCTGCGCTGCCACGGTTGCTGCGGTTCCCGCCACTCTCCCCCGCTCTCCCTTTTTTTTGCTGGTACCCAAGAAAAAAGGGCGGCCCGCAGGCCGCCCAGAGAGAGGAGGGATCTTCTTTGCGATCAGAAGCCGTAGACCAGCGACACGCCCAGCGTGTTGTCGGTACGGATCGCGCGGTCCGAGACGTATTCGGTCTTGTAGGACACGCGGGTAGCAAAGGCGTCCGTCATCTTGAAGTTCAGACCCAACTCGTTCGTCGCCGTGTCGTTGGTGTCCGAGGTCAGATAGTCGGTGTCGTTGGTGATAAAGAACTGGTCGTTGATCTTGTGATAGAACCGCGACGACAGCAGGTAACCAACTTCGGTATTCGAGACATATTCGAAGGTACCGGTCTTCGGATCGACCGCATCGACGGACAGCACGTCCACAGCCTTGGTGTAGCGCACGCCGACGGCGGCCTGCACGCGCCATGCGGTGGTGTCGTTGGTGATCACGCGGTAACCCGGACCAACACCGAAGTAGGCGTCACGCTTCAGGCGGCCATCCAGTGCTCCAAAGTCCTGATCGCCGGCCAGGCTGACCGGATCGCTGGCCAGCGCATCGGTGGTCAGACGGCCCAGAGCAAAGGCATAGAAGCGATCGTTGAAGTTATACATCCCTTCATAGATCACGTAGGTCTTTTCGGTGTCTTTGTCGCCCGAGTTGTTTTCGCCATACTCAAGCAGCAGGCCGACCGATTGCGAGAACGGGCCCTGGTTGTGCGACAGACGGCCAGCCAGCGTAAAATCCTGGCTGTCGCTGTTGCCGGTGCGGCCGGCATAGGTCAGCGCGACCGAGCCGAACACGCCCTGACGCTGTTGCGGGGTGCCGTAGCGATAGGCGTCGGCCGAGCGGTTGAAGTCGTCGCGGACCGCTTCCTCGACGTCGTTCAGCCGTTCGTTGACCTGCGAGATGCCGGTCGCGTTAGCACCGGTTGCGATCTCGGATTGCGCGAAAGCGGGAGCCGCGAAGGCGGTGGCCAGAACAGTGGCACCAGCAAGATAAGCAAGCGTTTTCATTTTTCAGTCCTTTTTCGAACCGTTTCGTGTCCGTGGCACCGATCTTCCGGGCCACGAGCATCTCTGCTTGGACAGAGGTAAAACGCTGCTCTGAAGCGTTAAAGAGGCCCGGAGATTGCAGACTGACTCTCAAAAAAGTGAAATTTTGTGAGATTTTTAATATCGGCGGAAAATTGACCGTTTGAATTTGTGATGAAACCCTTTCTTCGAAGGGCGGTAACAAAATTTTTCGCCCCAGATCAGCCGCTAACGGCAAGTCCAATTGCTCACGAATTGTAAAGAAGCGGTAATACTTAAAGCCCGAGATGGTTTTGCCTAAAAATTAGGCGGGCGATGGCGGATTTTGCGCGCGTGAAATTGTTGCGAAAGACCCACACTGGTGGCGTAAAAGCGTGCGGGGCTTGCCACGTTCAACGCGGATCGGGTCGGGCGGCTGCCGAAGCTTTTGCGCGCTGCAGGTGAATACGCTGGCGCAATCCACCGCCCGGTCCACCCTGATTGGCCATCAGCATGACGCGAATTCCGAACTGCGTGCCCGAAAAAAGAATGGTGTGAAAGACAATTAGCATAAGCACCGCGATCCATCCGCCACGTGTGGCAGAGATCAAATGGCGCAGCCCTGCTACATCCAAAACCAGCAGTAGCGTTGTGAATGCCAGCGCCAGCGCAAAGCCAATGGCGATGCTGACGATATAAAGGCGGACAAGCTGCGGCATTGAACTTCCCGGGGCATGGTGGTGTCCGGGCATTCTAATGCGGCAGTGTCTGATCGCGAAGGGAAAAACAGGCCCGCGGCAGAATGTCTCGTTCGCGGGCCGGGAATCAAAAGGCCTCGGGCCGGGCCTCGCGCGCCATGTGGTCAAGAACCGCATTGACGAACTTTGCTTCCCGCCCCTCGGCAAAAAATGCCTGAGCGACGCGGACATATTCAGTGATGACCACCTTGGGCGGGGTCTTGGGCGTCACAAGTTCGGCCCCCGCTGCCCGAAAGACCGAGCGCAGAACCGGATCGATGCGCCCGATCGGCCATTTCTCGACCAGCGCACGGTCAGTCATCTGGTCGATGCGGGTCTGCCAGGTGACCGCGTCGTCGACGATCCGGGCAAAAAGCTCTTGGTCGGCGTCATCCGAGGGGACGTCCGCGTCTTCGTTGTCGCGGCCGATACGCCAGTTCAGGAATTCGCGCTGGACGCGGTCGGCCGACTGACCGGCGGCTTCCATCTGGAAAAGTGCCTGCACGGCATAGATCCGGGCGGCCGAGGCGCGGGCCTGCCGTTCTTGCCTGTTGCCGTGCGATTTGTTGCTCGTCCCGCTCATGCGCTGCCCGGCCCGTCGATTTCACCTGCCAGTCGGATAACGTCGCGGGGCGTCGCCGCTGCCTTGTCCCGCGGCGTCTGACCTTCCCAGCCGCGCTTGAGCGCGATCAGGTGCAGCGCCGCTGCCGCCGCACCGCCACCCTTGTTCTGGTCGTCCGGGTTTGCGCGGACCTCGGCCTGAGCAAAATTTTCGACTGTCAGGATGCCGTTGCCGATGCAATGGCCCTGCAACCCCAGCAGCGTCAGCCCGCGCGAGCTGTCGTTGCAGACGGTGTCGTAATGCGTCGTCTCACCCCGGATCACGCAGCCAAGTGCGACATAGCCGTCATAGAGGTTGCGGCTGGCGGCAAGCGCGATGGCAGTGGGAATTTCCAGCGCCCCGGGCACCTCGACCAGATCGACGGCAGCGCCGGCCGATTCGGCGACGCCACGCGCGCCGGCGATCAGCGCATCCGCGATCTGGCGGTAATAAGGCGCGACCACGATCAGCAGGCGCACACTGCCCTCGATCCGGGGCAGCGGCAGTTGGTAATGTTCAATGCTGGCGGCCATGACTTACTCTTCGGGAATTGGACGGGTGGAATGGATGGAAAGTCCGTAGGCGTCAAGCCCGATAGCCCTGACAGGGGCCGAATTGGTCAGCACCACCAGTTCTGACAGGCCAAGCGCAGACAGAATCTGCGCCCCAAGCCCGTATTGGCGCAGCACGTGCGAGGAAACCTCGTCCTGACGCGGCAAGCGCGGCTCAAGGTCGCGGAACAGCACTACGACGCCCCTGCCCTCTTCGGCAATGATACGCATGGCGGCGCCCAGCGTGCCCGCATTCTCGCGCCCGATTCCCAGAACATCATGCAGCGGGTCCAGCACATGCATGCGGACCGGAACCGGACCGGGTTCGCTCAGGTCGCCCTTTGTCAGCACGATATGCTCCGCGCCAGAGATCTCATCCGCAAAGATGCGCATCATCCATTCGCCGCCATGGACGGATTGCACCGCGCGCTGGCCGCGTTCGGCAATCAGGTTGTCGTGGCGGCGGCGGTAGGCGATCAGGTCGCTGATCGTGCCGATCTTCAGCCCGTGCTTCTGGGCAAAGCCGATAAGGTCCGGCAGCCGTGCCATGGTGCCGTCCTCGTTCATGATCTCGCAGATCACGCCCGAAGGGTTCAGTCCGGCCAGCCGCGAGATATCAACTGCGGCCTCGGTATGGCCTGCACGGACCAGAACACCACCGTCGCGGGCGCGCAGCGGAAAGACATGGCCGGGGGTTGCGATATCAGTCGGTCCCTTGCTGGGATCTATGGCCACCGCCACCGTATGGGCGCGGTCATGGGCCGAGATGCCGGTCGTCACGCCCTCGCGCGCTTCGATCGACATGGTAAAGGCGGTCTCGTGCCGGCTGGAGTTCTTGGGGCTCATCAGTGTCAGCCCCAATGCGTCGATGCGCCCGGCGGTCAGTGCCAGACAGATCAGGCCGCGGCCATGTGTGGCCATGAAGTTGATCGCCTCGGGCGTGGCCATCTGGGCGGGGATGATCAGGTCGCCCTCGTTCTCGCGGTCCTCGTGATCGACCAGGATGAACATGCGGCCGTTGCGGGCCTCATTGATGATCTCTTCGGTGGGAGAGATCGCATCGGACCAGTCGATCTCGACCGGGCCAGGCTTGTCATATTGCATCCGCCGCTCCTGCAAAGAACTTCTGGCCGGTGACGAAAGCCGCCAGCCCTCCTGCCATCATGATTTCGCGCTCATGGTCGGTCTCTCCGATCATCAGCACCGCGTCGCCCGGCAGGCCCTGCGCGCGCAGCCAATCCTTCATCCGCTCGCGCATGGCTGACCAGCTTGCGCCAAATTGCGGCAGCGCCAGTGCCGAGACTGCGCCGATCTGCTTGGCAACCGGCTGAGGCGCCAGGCCCGGCCCGTATCCCAGATGTGCGGCGGCGGCGCTTTCGCAGATGCGCTGGCGCTTGGCCGGGCCAACCGGGCGGTCGCTGCGAAACGCCCCCAGCGCATTCGTCGAATAAAGAAAGGCCACCAGATCGCGGCCTGTCGTTGCCCGGACGCCCGCATAGGTGCGGTAGTCAAGCCCCAGCTCTTTGGCCCGGCGCAGTTGCAGGCGCACCACTTCGACCGGCAGGCGCGCGCCCAAAAGCTCGCGCCGTGCCACGCTCCAGCAATGGGCACGAAAGCCGCTGCCAGAGCCGGGGCCGCGATTGTGGCCGATGCCTGCCATCAGCCCGCCTCGGCCAGCCGCGCCACATAGCGCGCCAGAGTGTCGATTTCGAGGTTCACCTGATCGCCGACTTTTGCCGTGCCCCAGGTCGTCACCGCCTGAGTATGGGGGATAAGGTTGATGCCGAAAAGTTCGCCTTCGACCTCATTGACGGTCAAAGATGTGCCGTTCAGCGCCACTGACCCCTTGGGAGCAATGAAACGCGCCAGCTCTTTCGGGGCGCGCAGGGTGATGCGGGTGCTGTCGCCCTCGGTGCGCATCTCTTCGATCAATGCGACGCCGTCGACATGGCCCGAGACGATATGCCCGCCAAGTTCATCCCCGACCCGCAGCGCACGTTCAAGGTTCAGCCGCTTGCCGCGCGCCCAGCCGTTCGCGCCGATATTGGTCTTTGAGATCGTCTCGGCCGAGATATCGACGTCAAACCAGTCCGCACCCTTTTCGATCACGGTCAGGCAGATGCCGTCGCAGGCAATCGAGGCCCCCAGATCGACCCCCGACATATCGTAACGGCACGAGATCCGCGCCCGCATGTCACCGCGCATCTCGACGCTGGAAACCTCGCCGATATCGGTGATGATGCCGGTAAACATGCGCATACCCCTTTTGCTTTTCAGGCTGAGAACTAGAACTTCGGGGGCGCTACTGCAAGCAAACGTGAAGCTGTGGCGCAACGTTCATCAGTTAATAAATCGTAAAAACCCGTGACAGGCTGTGAAAATTGGGGCAATCAGGTGTAGACATGACTTCGGTGGCCGGACGCTGCCTGTAGCGAATAGCCATGACGCCGGTGGCAGGGCGCCGCCTGTAGCGAAACGCCCGCTCAATTTTGCTCATCACTGACGCCAGATCCACCGAATGCTGAAAGCCAAGACGGAAACGCCTTCATCCGATCCCGCACCATTGGTGCCGGAGATCCAGAACCACCCCCGACGCAAAGCCGGTGGCGCGGTGCGCGCGGCCACGGCTGCGCTGTCGGTGGTGGGTGCCAGTGCGGCTTTACCTGCCACCAAGCGGGTCTTTCTGATGCTTCAGGGGCCGCATGGCCCGTTCTTTGATCGGGTGGGCCTGCTGCTGCGCGCTACCGGGGCGCAGGTCTGGCGCGTGGGCTTTAACGCAGGCGATGAGTTCTTTTGGTCGGACAAGCCGCGGTTCATCCGTCATGCCTCAGGTCCCGAGGACTGGCCCGAGCATCTGGAACAGATCATCACCGAGAAGGGCGTGACCGACATCGTGCTTTATGGCGATGTCCGTCCGATCCATGCCGTTGCGCGCGAGGCTGCGCAGCGCCACGATCTGGTGCTGCATGTTTTCGAAGAAGGTTATCTGCGCCCGTTCTGGATCACCTATGAACGCGGCGGCTCGAACGGGCATTCGGCGCTGATGCGCATCCCCGTGCGTGAGATGCGCAATGCTCTGCGCAATCGCATGAATGAGATGAACCGCCCTCCGGCGCGCTGGGGCGATATGCGTCAGCACAAATTCTATGGCGCGCTTTACCATTTCCTCGTGCTGGCGGCGAACCGGCGTTATCCCGGTTATCGCACCCATCGCCAGATCGGCGTGTTCCAGGAGTTCCGGCTGAACCTGCGCCGCTTTCTGCTGACGCCCTTTGACACATTGGCGCAGATGCGCGAGACGCGCTCAGTTCGTCGCGGCGGCTTTCCTTATGTTCTGGTGCTCATGCAGCTTGAGCATGATTCGAACTTTGTCGCTCATTCGCCCTATCAGCGCATGTCCGAATTTACTGATGAGGTGCTGACGGAATTCGCCCGCTCGGCCCCGCGCCATCATCACATCGTCTTCAAGGCGCATCCGCTTGAAGATGGGCGCGGCGGCGTCCGCCGGGCGATCCTGGACAGGGCGCGGATGCTGGGAATCGAAGAGCGGGTCCATTTCGTGCGGGGCGGCAAGCTTGCGCGCCTGCTTAATCAGGCGCGGGCAGCGGTGACCGTGAACTCTACCGCAGCGCAGCAGGCCCTGTGGCGCGGTCTGCCGGTCAAGGCGATGGGACAGGCGGTCTTTGGCAAGCCGGGTCTTGTTTCGGACCAGAGCCTTGCCGAGTTCCTTAGCGATCCGCGCCCGCCGCATGCCCTTTCCTATCGTCGTTATCGCGACTTTCTGCTGGAAAGCAGCCAGGTGCCCGGCGGGTTCTATGCCTCGCATTCGCGGGCTCATGCGCTGCGGCTGGTCGTTGATATGATGTTGGCGCCCGAGGATCCTTATCAGGCACTTTTTGCCGGCCGGGGCAAATATCGGCAACAAATGGGCGTTAGCGACGACTAGGTTGCCAAGAATTATGGAAAACCCGGACATGCTGCGCTAACGTGCGGCAAAACAAGCATTGCGATCCGGGAATCGCGCGAGAGGACAGGAGTAACAGTTTGACGCAAGCAGGTTTTTCGCGCTTTGGATCCGGCGCGCTCGGTGGCCGGAGACAGTCCCTTGCCGCCCGCATGGCCCAGGTTGCCCTGGTGGGGGCAATGCTTCTGGTCTCGGCCTGCGGACTGCCCCGTTCGGGCCCGACCAAGGGCGAGATCCTTTCGGGTTCGGTGGAAAAAGGCGGCAGCACCCATATCATCAATGTCGATAACCGGGTGAACCGTGCTGCGAACTTTACCCCCGCCTATGGTTTCTCGGCCGATTTCCGCGCCGCCGGCACCGTCGGTGCCGATGAAATCCGCCCCGGCGACGTGCTGGGCCTGTCGATCTGGGAAAACGTCGATGACGGGCTGCTGGCCTCGATGGGACAAAGCTCGACCCAGCTGACCGAACTTCAGGTGGACAGCCAGGGCTATATCTTTGTGCCCTATGCGGGCCGGGTTCGTGCCGCTGGTAACAGCCCCGAGGAGCTGCGTCGCCTTATCACGCAAAAGCTGGAAACCCAGACCCCCGACCCGCAGGTTATGGTAACCCGCGTGGCCGGCGACGGCGCGACCGTCTCGGTCATGGGCAAGGTGAACGCGCAAGGCGTCTATCCGATCGAGCGTCCGACCCGTACCCTGTCTTCGATGTTGTCGCGGGCTGGCGGTGTCGCGATCGAGCCGGAAATTGCCGTGGTAACCGTCAAACGTGGCAACTCCAGCGGCAAGGTCTGGCTGCGCGATCTGTATTCAAACGCCCGCAACGATATCGCGCTGCGCCCCGGCGACGTGATCCTGGTCGAAGAGGACCAGCGCAGCTTTACCGCGCTTGGGGCGCTTGGCGGCCAGACCAAGGTGCCGCTTGGCAATGAACAGATCAGCGCGATCGAAGCGGTGGCCATGGTCGGCGGTCTTAGCACCCAGCTTGCCGATCCCAAGGGCGTGTTCATCCTGCGCGATGAGCCGCAATCGGTGGCGCGCGCCGTGCTGGGCCGCAACGACATCTATGGCACCCAGCGATTCGCCTATGTTCTGGACCTGACCAAGCCGGACGGCATGTTCCTGGCCCGTGACTTTGTCATCCGCGATGGCGACACTGTCTATGTGACTGAGGCCCCGTTCGTCCAATGGCGCAAGACCCTGCAATCGATCCTTGGCACTGCGACCGAGGTCGGCAGCGTCGACAACGCCTTCAACTAGGTCGAATGGTGCAGACTGATAAAGCCGCCGGGGGATCTCGGCGGCTTTTCATATGTAACGGCGGTTTTCTTACCCGCCCGCGACTTCGTCGTATTCTTGCCCTTGCCGGATGGTCGGTGCGGGTCGGGGTGCCGGGACGCAGTGATTACGTAGGCATCTGGGGCGACAGTCCGACTGCATGGCGCGGCAAGGCGCTGGCCGGTCGGACTGGTGCCCGGCTGGTGCGCTTCGAAGACGCGTTCCTTCGCTCAGTCCTGCCCGGGCGGGCGCGGGGCACAGTGGCGCGGCGCGGCCCCGTTGGTCTGATGATCGACCCTATCGGGTTGCATTTTGATCCCCGTGCGCCGTCGCTTATCGAAACTCTGGTCCATGCGCCTGAAACGCAGGCGCAGCTTGATCGCGCCCGTCAGGGGATCGAGCGGCTGATTGCGGCTGATCTGTCGAAATACAATGCCCATCTGCCCGCTGTTGCGCCGCCGACCCCCGGCTATGTTCTGGTGATCGACCAGACGCGCGGCGATGCCTCACTGATGGGGGCGACGCGGGATGATTTCCTGCGGATGCTTCAGGCGGCGCGGGATGAAAATCCAGGCCAGCCTGTCGTCATTCGTAGCCACCCTGAGACAGCGCGGGGTCTGCGTCCCGGCCACTTTACCCCGCAGGACCTGCGTCCGGGGGATGAGTTCTGCGATAGCCCGGTCTCTCCCTGGGCGCTATTGCGCGGTGCGGCGGGGGTCTATGTCCTGTCTTCGCAGCTGGGGTATGAAGCTATGCTTGCCGGCCACAGGCCGCGGGTCTTTGGCCAGCCGTTCTATGCCGGTTGGGGCTTGTCCGAGGATCAGCATCCCGTCCCGCGCCGCCGCCCTGCCAGTATCGAACAGCTCTTTGCCGCCAGTCATCTGCTTGCCCCGGTCTGGTATGATCCCTGCCGGGACCGGCTGACCGATTTTGAGGGCGCGATGGACCAGATCGAGGCCGAGGCCCGGGCATGGCGTCAGGATCATGACGGGCATCTGGCCTATGGTATGCGGCTGTGGAAGCGGCCCTTTATGGCGCGCTTTTTCGGCAGCGGCCGGGGGGTGCGGTTCAGCGACAAGCCGGGGCCACAGGTCACTATGGCCTGGGCCAATCGCGCGGACGAGACACCCGGCGCGCTGCGGGTCGAGGATGGGTTTCTGCGCTCGCGCGGTTTGGGTGCGGCGCTGGTTCCGCCGCTGTCGCTGGTCGCTGACGATCTTGGCATCTATTACGATCCCAGCCGCGAAAGCCGGTTTGAGCGGCTGATGGCCCAGCCCCTGCCCCCCGGTGGGCGCGAGCGGGCGTCGCGACTGGCGCGGCAGCTGACCAGGGCCGGGATCACCAAATACAATCTGACCGGACAGCTGCCTGATCTGCCCCCCGGACGCCGCATCCTTGTGCCCGGACAGGTCGAGGATGACGCCTCGATCCGTCTCGGCGCGGGCGAGGTGCGCAGCAATCTTGCCCTGCTGCAACGGGTGCGGGCCGAAAACCCCGATGCCGTGCTGATCTATAAGCCCCATCCCGATGTCGAGGCTGGCCTGCGCCCCGGGCTGATCCCCGCGGCTGCGCTTGATGCGTTAGCCGATGTCGTTGCCCACGGTGCTCCGGCGGATGCGCTGCTGGGCAAGGTTGATGAGGTCTGGACCATGACCTCAACCCTTGGATTCGAGGCACTGTTGCGCGGCGTTTCGGTCACGACGCTGGGCGCACCCTTCTATGCAGGCTGGGGTCTGACCCGCGATCTGGGGTCGGTTCCCGCCCGCCGGCAGGTGCGGGCCGATCTTGAGCAACTGATCTATTGCGCGCTGATCGCCTATCCGCGCTATTTCGACCCGGTCAGCCGCCTGCCCTGCCCGCCCGAAGTCGCGGTTGAGCGGCTTTCGGACCCGACATTCGTATCGGGCGGTCCAGCCTTGCGCTGGCTTGCCAAGGCGCAGGGTGTACTTTCCAGCTATGCCTGGTTGTGGCGGCGCTAGTCGCGCAGCCAGCGATGCATAAGATCAGGGCCGATGCGCCGGGTCTCAGCCAGGTGAAAGCGTGGGGCATCGGCCAGATGATCCAGCGCAAGGGCTCCGATCCCGCTGCGTGCATCACCGCCCAGAACGACCCCGGCGCTATAACCGATCAGCTGATCAACCAGTCCGGCGCGCAGCAGGCTGGCGGCCAGCACCCCGCCCCCCTCGCAAAAGATCCGCGTCAGGCCACGGGCTCCAAGCTCGGCCATAAAGCCCTCAGGTGCGCCCGAAACCTGCCATAGCGGCCCATGTTCGGCCCCCTCTGGCGGCAGTTCGGGCAAGGGGCGAGACGAGACGACGACCCGCACCGGCTGGCGCACCGCGCCAAAGCCGCGCACGTTCAGACCGGGCCGGTCAGTGCGGGCGGTTTCGCCCCCGACCATCACCGCGTCATGCGCAAGACGCAGCGCATGGACATGGCGACGTGAATCGGGACCGGTGATCCATTGGCTTTCACCCGAGGCGGTGGCGATGCGACCATCGAAACTGACGGCCAGTTTTAGGGTCAGCATGGGCCGGCCAAGCTGGATGCGGTTTAGAAACCCCCGCTGCAACTCGCGTGCCTCGGCCTCGCACACATCTTCGGTCACAGTGATGCCCGCCTCACGCAGCATGGCATGGCCGCGCCCGGCGACGCGTGGATCTGGGTCTGTCAGCGCCGAGACGACGCGGCTTACCCCTGCCCGGATCAGCGCCTCGGCACAAGGAGGGGTTTTGCCGTGATGGGCGCAGGGCTCAAGCGTGACATAGGCCGTGGCGCCACGCGCGGCCTCGCCCGCCTGCATCAGCGCCCTGACTTCGGCATGGGGGCGCCCGCCGGGCTGAGTCCAGCCGCGCCCGACGATGACACCGTCGCGCACCAGCACGCAGCCGACGGCAGGATTAGGCCAGACATTGCCAAGCCCGCGCCGCGCCAGCGCCAGCGCGTGCCGCATGTGGCGCAGGTCGTTCACTCTTCGACCGCTTGCGGCCGCAATTCGGACACGAATTTGTCGAAATCGTCCGCTGCCTGGAAGTTTTTGTAAACGCTGGCGAAACGGACATAGGCGACGGTGTCGATCCGGGCCAGAGTCTCCATCACGATCTCGCCTATGACCTTCGAGGGAATGTCGGTGTCGCCAAGGCTTTCCAGCCGTCGCACGATGCCCGAAATCATCTGGTCGATACGCTCCGGCTCAATCGGGCGTTTCTGCATGGCGATGCGGATCGAACGCTCAAGCTTGCTGCGGTCGAAATCCTCGCGCCGGCCGTTTGATTTGACGACCACCAGATCGCGCAGCTGCACCCGTTCATAGGTGGTAAACCGCCCGCCGCAGGCCGGACAAAAGCGGCGGCGGCGGATGGCCACGTTGTCTTCGGCAGGACGCGAATCCTTGACCTGCGTATCGACATTTCCACAGAAAGGACAGCGCATCCCTTGTTCCCCCAAAGCCCCGGACCCCAGTCAGTATAGGCAAGCCCAAACCGCTTGGGTAGCCCATTGATCATCATACCAGATAGGGGATGGATCTGTGGCTGGTTGACGCTGCGGCAATCGGGTCTGGCCCGGGAGCGGGACGGGAATTTGCGCTGATATCTCGACAGGCTTGCGGGCGCGTGCAACATTTCCCCCACTATCGGCCGCCAGAAGGGGGCCGATCAATGCGGAGGAACCCAATGAAAAAAACCAACCAGATCGACCGGCGCGGCTTTCTGACCCGCGCCACGGTTGGCGGTACAGTGGCGGCGACCGGGGCCGCTTTGGCTGCGCCCGCCATCGCGCAGGAAATGCCCGAGGTGAAATGGCGTCTGACCTCGGCCTTTCCCAAGTCGCTGGACACGATCTATGGCGGCGCCGAAGTGCTGTCGAAATATCTGTCCGAGGCGACGGGCGGCAAATTCCAGCTGCAGGTCTTTGCGGGTGGCGAGATCGTCCCGGGCCTGCAGGCGCAGGATGCTGTGACCGACGGCACGGTCGAGGCCTGCCATTCGGTCGGCTATTACAGCTGGGGCAAGGACCCGACCTTTGCGCTGGGATCTGCGGTGCCTTTCGCGCTGTCGGCGCGGGCGATGAACGCCTGGCAATACCACGGCGGTGGCATTGATCTTTATAATGAATTCCTTGCCACGCATAATATTTTCGGCCTGCCGGGCGGCAACACCGGCGCGCAGATGGGCGGCTGGTTCCGCAAAGAAATCGCCTCGGTGGACGATCTCAAGGGGCTCAAGATCCGGGTCGGCGGCTTTGCCGGCAAGGTGCTTGAGCGGCTGGGTGCCGTGCCTCAGCAGATCGCTGGCGGCGACATTTACCCGGCGCTGGAAAAGGGCACCATCGACGCCTCGGAATGGGTCGGCCCCTATGACGACCTCAAGCTCGGCTTCTATAAGGTCGCGCCCTATTACTACTACCCCGGCTGGTGGGAAGGCGGCCCGACCGTCCATTTCTTCTTCAGCAAAGAGAAATACGAATCGCTGCCCGACAACTACAAGTCGCTGCTGCGTACGGCATGTCAGGCGGTCGATGCCGACATGCTGCAAAAATACGACCACCTGAACCCTGTTGCGCTAAAAGAACTAGTCGCTTCGGGCGCTCAGCTGCGTTCGTTCAGCGCCGAGATTCTGGACGCCTGCTATAAGGCCGCGAACGAAGTCTATGCCGAGCTTGAGGCATCGAACGCGCCGTTCAAGAAAATCTGGGATTCGCTCAAGGTCGCCCGCGCGGACTGGTACCTGTATAACCAGACCTCGGAATATACCTACGACACCTTCATGATGATCCAGCAGCGTAACGGCACGCTCTGAGCCATCTTCAGACCGACAAGATGGGCCGCTGCGAGTATATCGCGGCGGCCCTTTTCTGTGGCGGCGTTCATGAAAAAGACGGCCCGGAGGCCGCCTTTGCTATCAGTTGCCCTGAGGCTGCGCTGGTGCGGTCAGACCGGGTGGCGGGCCCGACAGCGGCCCACCCAGCCCGTCCGCCGGCGCAGCGGGGGCGGCAGCTTCGGGCGCAGGCGTTTCGGGTGCAGGGCTGGTGCTCGCGCCGAAATCCGGTGCCCCGCCAAGACCGCCCAGCCCATCCAGCGAGGGGGCTGCGGGCGCGGTCGTGCCTTGCTGGCCAAAGGGATCTCCTCCCCCAAGCCCGCCAAAGCCGCCAAGGCCCCCCAACTCGCCGCCGCCCGAGGGGATCTCGATACGGACGTTCGAGGTGTCGATCGGCGCGCCTTTGTAATGCATGACCAGCCCGGGGAAGATCATCACGATCGCCACCATGACCAGCTGGATACAGACATAGGGCACCGCGCCCCAATAGATCTGCCCGGTGGTCACTGGCTGCATCGTCCGCCCCGTCACCTTGTCCTGATAGGGTGCCCGCGGTGCGACCGATCGCAGGAAGAACAGCGCAAAGCCAAAGGGTGGATGCATAAAGCTGGTCTGCATGTTCACGCCCAGCAGGACGCCGAACCAGATCAGGTCGATGCCCATGGCCTCGGCCGCGGGGGCAAGCAGCGGCACGATGATGAAGGCCAGTTCGAAGAAATCCAGAAAGAACGCCAGCAGAAAGACCAGCAGCGACACCGCGATCAGGAAGCCGTATTCGCCCCCGGGCAGCGAGGTCAGCAGATGTTCGACCCACAGATGCCCGTTCACGCCATAGAAGGTCAGCGAGAACACCCGCGCCCCGATCAGGATGAACATGACAAAAGCCGACAACCGCGTCGTGGCCAGCAGCGCCTGTCGGATCACGTCATAGTTCAGCCGGTTCTTGATTCCTGCAAGAAACAGCGCCCCGACCGCGCCCATCGCACCCCCTTCAGAGGGCGTGGCGATGCCCAGAAAGATCGTGCCCAGCACCAGAAAGATCAGTGCCATTGGCGGGATCAGCACGATGATGACCTGTTGCGCAAGGCGCGACATCAGGTTGGTGTTCATCGCCCGGTCCAAAAGCGCCAGCACATAGATCACGATCACCGCCAGAGCCGGAGCCAGGATGTCGGCATCGCGTCCCTGCGTCGGGTAAAGCCAGCGGAATGCAAGCCACGCCATCCCAAGCGTCAGTGCCAGCGCCACCAGCAGCGAGGTAACGCCCGAGCCAAGCGTCCGCGCCTCTTTCGGCAGGGCCGGCAGGCTGTTCGGGCGGATGATCGACATGACAAAGATGTAAAGGATGTAGATCCCGGTCAGCACCAGGCCGGGGATCAGCGCGCCCTTGTACATGTCACCGACCGACCGGCCAAGCTGGTCGGCAAGCACGATCAGCACCAGCGACGGCGGGATGATCTGCGCCAGCGTACCGGCTGCGGCGATGGTGCCGGCAGAGATGCTGCGATCATAGCCATAGCGCAGCATGATCGGCAGCGAGATCAGCCCCATGGCAATGACCGATGCAGCAACAACCCCGGTCGTCGCAGCAAGAAGCGCGCCGACAATGATGACCGCATAGGCCAGACCACCCCGGATCGGACCGAAAAGCTGACCGATGGTGTCAAGCAGGTCTTCGGCCATGCCGGATTTCTCCAGCACGATGCCCATGAAGGTAAAGAATGGAATGGCAAGCAATGTCTCGTTTGACAGTACCCCCCATAACCTTTCTGGCATGGCGTTCAGCAGGGGCCAGCTAAGGTTGATACTACCGCCCGACAGCGGAGCGAGCTCGACCCCGATGACAAAGAACAGCAGCCCGTTTGCCGCCAGCGCGAACGCGACCGGATAGCCAAAGAGCAGAAAGAGCACCAGCGAGGCGAACATGATCGGCGCCATGTTCTGCGCGATGAAGACCATCATTTGCGGCTGTCTCCGTCCTCGGTGTCCTGTTCCAGTACGGCCTGCATCTCGCGCGCCATCATCTCGCTTTCCACGGCCGCGGCCTCATGGGCCGAGACGAAGGGGGTGGGGTCCTCGATGACGCCACGCATGACGGCGATCTTTTTGATGATCTCGGAAATGCCCTGAAAGAACAGCATGATAAAGGCGATGAGCAACATCATCTTGGCAGGCCACAGCACCAGCCCCCCAGCGTTGTTCGAGACCTCGCCCCGCGCATAAGAGCGCATCACCCAAGGGTAGAGATACCAGATCATCAGCGTGACAAAGGGCATCAGAAACAGGACATGCCCGATCAGGTCGATCCAGTGCTGACGGCGTCGGCTCCACATCCCGTAGATGATGTCGATGCGGATATGCTCGTTCTCTTTGAGCGTATACGCCGCCGCGCCAAGGAACGCGGCCCCAAAGAGGTACCATTGCAGTTCAAGCCAGGCGTTGGACGAGGTGTTCAGCACCTTGCGGACGACAGCATTCCCGGCGCTGACCAGAACGGCGACCAGGATCATCCAGCTCATGCCGCGGCCGATGATCGAGTTGATGCGGTCTATGCCGCGCGACAGGCCCAGCAGGGCACCCATATGAAAACCTCCCTCGTTCAATGGCAGCCCATGCGTGACGGGCCCCGGATTGTCCCTGACTTTCTCATGTGGCGGTCTGGTATGAGTGAACCGCAGGTATGCGTCAAGAAAAAGGCGACGCGCGGGGGTTCAGGCCAGCGCAACCATTGCGACAAGGCCCGCCGCCTCACCGATCTGCTGCATTGCGCCCAGGACGTCGCCGGTCTGGCCGCCAAGTCTGCGCATCGCCCATCGCGCAAGCCAAAGCTGCGCCAGCGCAACCGCCGCGATCAGGACAAGCCAGGCGGGCACCGGACTGGGCAAGGCAAGCGCGGGCAGGATGAGCGACGCACCGCCAAGGATCATCGCCGCCCGGATTGTCCCTTTCCCGGGCCGTCCAGCGGCATGGCCCAGCCCATCGACGCGCGCGGCAGGCATCAGCCCCAGCCCCGCGGTCATCCCGGCGCGGGATGCTGCGGCCAGCCCGACCACCGCTGCTGCCGCGGTCCATGGCTCGGGCATGAGTGCTGCGATGGCAAAGACGCGCAGCCCGACGGTTACGATCAGCGCCAGCACGCCATAGCTGCCAACACGGGAATCGCGCATGATTTCAAGCCGTCTTTCCCGGTCTGCGCCCCCGCTGCCATCCGCGCAATCGGCCAGGCCGTCTTCGTGCAACCCTCCGGTTACAAGCATGACCGTGCCGATGGCAAGCAGCGCGGCGATACCCCCCGGCAGCCCGGCAAGTGCCGCCAGGCCCAGCACGGCCGCCGCGATCAGGCCGACCACCAGCCCGACCAGCGGAAATGCCCAGGCGGCCTGGGCAAGTGTCGGAGGCGCGGCAGGCAGAAACCGTCCCACCGGCAGGCGGGTCAGCCAGACAAGCGCCAGCGCCGCCTCGGTCAGGCGCCTAGCCAATCCCGGCCTCGGCGAAAGTGGCCATACCGTTGTGGCATTCCAGCGCCGCGCGCAGAATCATCAGCGCCACGGCTGCGCCCGACCCCTCGCCCAGCCGCATGTCGAGCGTCACCACCGGCTTTTTGCCAAGGACGGCGATCAGCCGGCGATGCCCCGGCTCGGCGCTTTCATGGCCGATCAGGCAGTGATCCAGCGCATTGCGGTCGTTCACCATCAGGACCCCGGCAGCCGCCGAGCAGATAAAGCCGTCAAGGATCACCGGAATGCCCAGTTCGCGCGCCCGAATCACCGCGCCGCATATTGCCGCCTGTTCGCGCCCGCCATATGAGCCAAGGATCGAGGCCGAGGTTGCCGCGCCCTTGTGACGTTTCAGCCCGGTCTCGACAGCCCGCAGCTTGTTGGCCATGACCCCGTCGTCGGCACCGGTGCCCGGGCCGACCCAATCCTCGGCCGTGCCACCAAAGGTTGCTGCTGCCAGCGCCGCCGCGACGGTCGAATTGCCGATCCCCATTTCGCCAAGCAGGATGACATCGGCTTCGGGGTCGATGGCGTTCTTGCCGGTCTGGATGGCGGTGATCAGATCCTCGGTCTCCATCGCCATGCCTTGGGTGAAATCGGCGGTGGGACGGTCAAGCTCCAGCGCGATCACCTGCAGATCGGCGCCCGCCAGCCGGCAAAGCTGGTTGATCGCCGCGCCGCCGTTGCGGAAATTCCCGACCATCTGGGCGGTGACCTCGACCGGGAAAGGGTTCACGCCCTGATTGGTCACGCCATGATTGCCGGCAAAGACCAGTGCCTGCGCGCGGTCGATCACAGGCCGATCCGTACCCTGCCAGCCTGCCATGAAGACCGCCAGCTCTTCTAACCGGCCCAGCGATCCCGGCGGCTTTGTCAGCTGATCCTGACGGTCACGGGCGGCAGCGGCGGCGGTCTCGTCGAACTGTTTCACTATATCCCTCATTGCGATTTCAGGCACAGCGGCAGGCCGCTGACGGCCATCCAGACTTCGTCCGCAACGCGCGCGATTGCCTGATTCATCCAGCCATGCTCATCCCGGAAGCGGCGGGCAAGCGGATTTTCGGGCACGATGCCAAGGCCCAGCTCATTTGTCACCAGCACCACCGGGCTGTGCTGGGTGCCAAGCGTCTGACAAAGCGCGTTTACATGTGGGCCGGGATCACCCTCGGCCATCATGTTCGACAGCCACAGCGTCAGGCAATCGACCAGCCGCACCCCCTGCCCGTCGGTACGCGCAAGCGCACCGGCAAGGTCGCACGGCTCTTCGACCGTTTGCCAGCCGGGACCACGCTGGTCGCGGTGACGGGCGATACGGGCGGTCATCTCGTCATCCCATGCCTCGGCTGTGGCGATATAGATCCGCGGGCCGGGCTGGCGGGCGGCAAGGGATTCGGCCAGCGCCGACTTTCCCGACCGGGCACCGCCCGTAACCATGGTGATGCGTGTATCAGAACTCATGCCCTTGTTGTTTCACATGGCCTGACGTTGCGAAAGCCGGAAATCGCTCTTGCTGTCTTACAGCTTTTGGGCACTATTTCTCTAATCATCACGGCCGAGCCGGCAAGCAGCCGCGCCGCAAGATATCAGAGAGGTGCCCTATGACCCGTCTGTTCCTCACTACCGCACTGGTTGCAGGGCTTGCCCTGCCCGCTTTTGCCGTCCAGCCCGCCGAAGGTGAAAAGCTGGCCGAGAATCAGAGCTATACCTTCTGGCTGCTGGACGCGATCAAGACGACCGACCCGCAGAAGAACACCGATGTCGAAGGTTCGGATGTCCTGCGTCAGCTGTTCGAGGGGCTGATGAACGAGGACGGCCATGGCGCCCCTGTACCCGGTGTGGCGACGGGTTTTGATCTGTCCGAGGACAAGCTGACCTATACGTTCCACCTGCGCCCCGAGGCGAAATGGTCAAACGGCGATCCGGTCACGGCGCATGATTTCGTCTATGCCTGGCGGCGGCTGGCCGATCCGGCGACCGCAGCGGAATACGCGTGGTACATGGAGCTGATGAACGTCGAAAACGCCACCGCCATCGTCAAGGGCGAGAAAAAGCCCGACGAACTGGGCGTCAAGGCCGTCGATGACCACACGCTTGAGGTGCGGCTGACCACCCCCACCCCCTATTTTCCGAAAATGGTCACGCATCCCTCGACCTTCCCGGTCAACCAGAAGGTGGTCGAGGCCGGGGGCGACAACTGGACGCAGCCGGGCAAGCTGGTCGGCAACGGCGCTTTCGTGCTGAAAAGCCATGACCTCGGCGTGCAGATCAGCATGGACAAGAACCCCGAATACTGGGACGCCGCCAATGTCGTCATGGAGCATATCAAGGGCCTGACGGTGAATGACAACAACGTAGCACTGACCCGCTATCAGGCGGGTGAGCTGGACCGGGTGCAGATCCCTGCCGGTCAGTATCCCCGGCTTAAGGAACAGTTCCCCGATCAGGCGACCTCGATCCCCTTTTCCTGCACCTACGGCTATCTGATGAATGTGGGCGAGAAAGGCCCCGAGGCGCTCAAGGACGCGCGGGTGCGCAAGGCGCTGAGTTATGCCATGCAGCGTGATGTGGTGGTGAACCAGATCCTGCAGGGCGGCCAGAAGCCCGCCTATAACTGGACCCATTGGGCGATCGAAGGCTTTCAGATGCCGCAGATTGACTACGCCTCGTGGTCGCAGGCCGAGCGGCTGGAAAAGGCCAAGGCGCTGCTTGCCGAGGCGGGCTATGGGCCGGACAAGCCGCTAAAGCTGACACTGCAGTACAACACCGACGAAAGCCACAAGAGGATCGCCGTTGCCGCCCAGCAGTTCTATAAACCGCTTGGCATCGAGCTGACGCTGAACAACGTCGAATGGAAGGTACATACCGACCGGATGCAATCGGGCGATTTCCAGATGGCCCGCTATGCGTGGTGCGCCGATTTCAACGAGGCCTCGACCTTCCTCGACTTTTTCCGTTCGACCGGGATGAACTACGGCGGCTATTCGAACCCCGAGTTCGACAAGGTGATGGATCAGTCCAAGACCTCTGAGGACCCCAACCAGCAATATACCGCGGCCGAGCAGATCCTGGCCGAGGACATGCCGCTGGTCCCGATCTATCACTATGCCAAGGTTGATATGATCCGCGATGACATCAAGGGCCTGCCGACCATGAACGTGATGAACAACTGGTACGCCAGGAACATCTATCGCATCCAGAAATAAGCCATGGAGGCGACCGCCCGCACCCGGCCCTGATCCTGTCCGGCACCTGAATTCGGGAACCTGCACATGTTTGGCTTTATCTTGCGGCGGCTCGCGGTCGCCATCCCGACGCTGCTTTTGCTGATCGTCGTTTCGTTCCTGCTGATGTATGCCGCGCCAGGCGGTCCCTTCACGCAGGAACGCGCCCTGCCGCCGCAAGTGCTGGCCAACCTGAATGCCAAATACGGGCTTGATCAGCCGCTGTGGCGGCAGATCGTGGGCTATGTCTGGGGCATTGTCGCACATTTCGACTTCGGCCCCAGCTTTGTCTATCCCGACCGTTCGGTGAACCAGATCATCGCCGCTGGTTTTCCGGTGACGCTGACCTATGGCGGCATCGCCTTTGCCGTTGCGGTGGCGGTGGGCATCAGCCTTGGCGTGGCGGCGGCGATCCGGCAGAACTCCTGGCTTGATCACCTTGCGGTCGGTATCTCGATCGGCGCGCAGGTGTTGCCGAACTTCGTCATGGCGCCTTTGCTGGTGCTGGTCTTTACGCTGTGGCTTGGCTGGCTGCCGGGCGGAGGCTGGGGCGGTCCCACCTATTGGATCATGCCGGTCGTGGCGCTGTCGACCAGCTTCATGGCCTCTATTGCCCGTATCACCCGCAGTTCGATGCTGGAGGTACTGGGTTCAAACCATATCCGCACCGCGCGTGCTAAGGGCCTGCCCGAACGCGCGGTGATCCTGCGCCATGCGCTCCGCCCCGCGTTGTTGCCGGTCATCAGCTATCTTGGCCCGGCCTTTGTCACCATGATCACCGGTTCGGTGGTGATCGACATGTATTTCTCGACCGGAGGCATCGGCCGCAGCTTTGTCGATTCGGCGCTGAACCGCGACTATGCGGTGATGATGGGAATCACCATTCTTGTCGGTGCGCTGACCATTTTCTTCAGCCTCGTGGTCGATGTGCTTTACGCCTGGATCGACCCCAAGATCCGGTATTGAGCCATGATTGACAGCCAGAAAATGCAGTCACTGGCCACGCGCCTGGCCCAGCCCGAGGTCAAGGGCCGCAGCCCATGGGCTGACGCGCGCCGCCGCTTTCGCCGCAACAAGGCCGCCATGGTCAGCCTGCTGGTGCTGATCCTTGTCGGGCTGTTTGCCCTGTTTGGTAATCATATAGCTGCATGGTCGAACGAAGAGATGGACTTTTCGATCATGGGTCAGGCTGCGCAGCTTGGCGCGCCCAGCCTTGAAAACGGGCATTGGTTCGGCACTGACGATCTGGGCCGCGACCTGTTTGCCCGCACGGTGCAGGGCACGCAGATCAGCCTGATGGTCGGTCTGATCGGTGCGGGGATCGCCGTTCTTGTGGGCACGCTTTATGGCGCGACCGCGGGCTATCTTGGCGGCCGTATCGACGCGGTGATGATGCGTACGGTCGATGTGCTGATGTCCATTCCCTATATGTTCGTGCTGATCCTGCTGCTGGTGATCTTTGGCCGGTCGATGCTGATGCTGTTTCTGGGCATCGGGCTGATCTCATGGCTCGACATGTCGCGGATCGTGCGCGGCCAGACCCTGAGCCTGAAGAACCGAGAGTTCATCGAGGCCGCCCGCGCGACCGGAGTTCCTGCCTGGCGCATCATCCTGCGCCATATCGTGCCGAACCTGATGGGCGTGGTGGCGGTCTATGCGACGCTGCTGGTGCCGCTGATGATCCTGACCGAAAGCTTTATCAGTTTCCTTGGCCTTGGCGTGCAAGAGCCACTGACCTCCTGGGGCGCGCTGATTTCCGAGGGGGCGGGGACGATGAATTACGGCACGCTCTGGCAGCTTGTTTTTCCGCTGTTCTTCTTTTGCGTCACGCTATTTGCCTTTTTCTTTGTCGGGGATGGCTTGCGCGACGCTCTGGACCCGAAGGATCGCTGACATGGCATTGCTGGAAATCCGTGATCTGAAGGTGCGCTTTTCGACCGTCGAGGGCGAGGTTGCCGCCGTCAACGGCATCGACCTTGATCTTGAGCGCGGCGAGGTGCTGGGCATCGTCGGCGAATCCGGCTCGGGCAAATCGCAGCTGGCCTTTTCGGTGATGGGGCTGCTGGCGCGAAACGGGCGTGCCTCGGGTTCTGTGCGGTTCGAAGGGGCCGAGATCCTGAACGCTCCGCCAAAGGTGCTGAACAGCATTCGCGCCCGCCGCATTGCCATGGTGTTTCAGGACCCGATGACAAGCCTGAATCCCTATATGCGTGTCTCGGACCAGATGGCCGAGGTGCTGATGCTGCATAAGGGCATGGGCAAGCGCGAGGCAGTTGCCGAGGCTGCGCGGATGCTGGACGCGGTCCGCATCCCTGACGCGCAAGGCCGCATCAGGCTTTATCCGCATGAGTTCTCGGGCGGGATGCGGCAGCGGGTGATGATCGCGATGGCGCTGCTTTGCCGCCCCGATCTGCTGATCGCGGATGAGCCGACGACGGCGCTGGATGTGACCGTTCAGGCGCAGATCATGGAGCTTTTGGCCGAACTGCGCCGCGAATTCGGCATGGCGATGATCCTGATCACCCATGACCTTGGCGTCGTTGCGGGCGCTTGCGAACGGGTGATGGTCATGTATGGCGGCCGGGTGATGGAGCGAGCGGCGGTCGCGCCGCTATTTGCCGACCCTGCCCATCCCTATACCCGGGGGCTGCTTGCCGCCATCCCGCGCGTTGATCAGCAGGGTGAACAGCTGGCCGCCATCCCCGGCAGCCCGCCGAACATGACCAACCCGCCGCCCGGCTGTCCCTTTGCGCCGCGCTGCGCCTATGTCATGCCAGCCTGCGAGGCCATGCCGCCGCTTGAGGCTTTCGCCCCCGGTCGCGAGCGCGCGTGCCACGCAAACCTGGCCGTGCTGCGCAGTACCCCGCATTCCGATCTGTTGCAGGAGGCCAAGCCGTGACCGACCAGCCCTTGCTGGAGGCGCGCGATCTGCGCGTCACGTTCCAGCTTCCCGGACAAGGGGCCCTGCCCTGGGCCAAGCCGCGCCTGCTTCATGCGGTCGGGGGTGTCGATTTCACCCTGATGCCGGGCGAGACTTTGGGGGTTGTCGGCGAATCCGGTTCGGGCAAGTCCACGCTGGCGCGGGCGCTGATCGGTCTTGCCCCGGCAGATGGAAAGGCGATCTGGCAGGATGGCACCAATCTGATCGGCCTGTCTCCGCGTCGGATGATGCGCTATCGCAGCCAGATCCAGATGGTATTTCAGGACCCGTTGGCCAGCCTTAACCCGCGCATGACCGTAGGCCAGATCATCGCCGAACCTTTGACCACCCATCACAAGGGCCTTGGCCGTGACGAGGTCCGCCGCCGGGTCAAAGACATGATGGACCGGGTCGGCCTGTTGCCGAACCAGATCAACCGCTATCCGCATGAATTCAGCGGCGGTCAATGTCAGCGCATCGGCATTGCCCGGGCGTTGATCGTGCAGCCGAAACTGGTGATCTGCGATGAACCGGTCTCGGCATTGGATGTCTCGATTCAGGCGCAGGTCATCAACCTGCTGGCCGAGTTGCAGCGCGATCTGGGGCTGGCGCTGATCTTTATCGCGCATGATCTGTCGGTGGTGAAACATATCAGCGACCGGGTTCTGGTGATGTATCTGGGCCGGGTGATGGAGCTTGCCGGCGCAGACCAGCTATATGCCGATCCCCAGCACCCCTATACGCAGGCGCTGCTGTCAGCCGTGCCGATCCCCGACCCGGAGCTTGAGCGGGACAAGCGTATCATCCCGCTTAGCGGAGAGCTGCCCTCGCCCATGAACCCGCCCTCGGGCTGCGTATTCCGCACCCGGTGTCCGCGCGCGCAGGAGCGTTGTGCCCTGGATCGCCCTGATCTTACGGGTGGGGCACATCTGACCGCCTGCCATTATCCCGGCGCGCTTAGTCCCGAAGAGCTGACGGTGAGCATCTGACAAATACAGTCGGAATCAGGTTGCTGCCGGGGTGGCGCCTGGCGCAGCATGCCGCCATGAAAAAGGATCCGATTCGCGAAACCACCGATGAGGCCCGCGACCTTGCCCGGCAGTTGCTGGCTCAGGCGCGGCATGCCAGCCTTGGTACGATTGACCCTGAAACGGGAGTGCCGCTTGTTACCCGCATCGCCTTGCAGACCGATGCCGATGGTGCGCCGCTTGCGCTTTTGTCCGGGCTTGCGGCGCATACGCGGGCGCTGGCTGCGGATCCGCGTGCCGGTCTGTTGATCGTGGCCGATGTCGCCAAGGGTGATGCCATGACCCACGCGCGACTGTCGATCCTTGGCCGCGCCGTTCCCGCCCCTGCGGATACAGAGCGTCGTGCGCGCTGGCTTACCCGTGACCCCAAGGCCAAGGTCTATTTCGACCTGCCAGACTTTCGCTTCTGGCGGATCGAGCCGGTCTCGGGTCTGCTGAATGGCGGGGTTTGTCAGGCTTTCCGCCTGCTGCCATCAGACATGCTGAACCCCCCGGCAGAGTGATCCGCCGGGGAAAGTACGGTGGTCGCGCAGGGTGACGGTCAGTCCGGGTTGTCCATGCGCAGACGCAGGCTGACCGATCCACGGGCCGCTGTGCTCCAATGCAACGCCACCTGCCGGCGGGTCGATCCCAGTGCGGACTGCACCCATGGCATTTCGAAAACAGGCTTGTTCGCGGCATTGGTGATCTGGCTGGTCGCCACGACCGACTGAACGTTGCGCACCCATCCGTTAAAGGGCAACGCCGTATCCACCGTAATCACCCAACGGTTTGAAGCCGTCCCTTGGGTAAAGGCGACATCGACCGGGTTCGCAACATAGGTGTTCACGCCGTTGAACATGTTACCCTGAAACTGGATGTTGCGCATGCGCTGATAGTTAAGGTCGGCGAAACTGGTATCGACGCTGTCGATACGGTTGACCTTATTGTACAGCGACTTGAACACATTGCCCATCACGGCAAGGCCGTGGATGAAATGCCCCGCACCATAAGGTTTGACGACCAGCCAGTTAAAACCCTCGGTCGTGTTCGAGGCAAGAAAGGTGTTGCCGGTTATGGTCAGGCCGCCGAATGAATATTCATCCCCCTCAAACTTCGGACTGGGGTCGTGCTCATTCGTCCACTCGATCGAGCAGTTGTCGATATAGTTGCCGGTCACCGTAGTCTGCGCGTTGGTCTGCGTTAGCACCAGCCCGCCAAAACGCAGGCCGTTCTGGGCGTTGTCACCCTGAAACCAATGGTTGCCCTCGATGATATGGCCGCCCCCGTTCATCACCGCAAAATGCGCAAAGCGAATAAAGCGGCTGTGACGGATCTTGGTGTCGTTGTTGTTGACGTTCAGTGCAATGGTCGAACGGTTCTGCGCCAGATCGCCCATCTCGTTTGACAGAAACTCACAGCGGTCAACCAGCATACCTTGACAGGATGACCCGATCGAGGTGATGCCGCGATCCTTGGGCCGGGTGAAATAGCAGTCGCGGAAACAGTTCAGCGAACCACTTTTTGCCAGCATGACGCCGCTTGCATTTCCGTCGAGCAGGAATTCGATATCGTCGAAATTCAGTCGGCTGAGATGCTCCATATCCGAAAAGTCGAGCGCATAGCGGTAGCGCACAAAGGTATAGTTGCGCGTCCCCGCCCCGCCATAAAGCGGCTGTGAAAGGGTCAGCGTGCCTGCGGCCACGTTCTTGTCCAGCACATAGACCTCGCGCCCGACACCGCTCCCGATGATGCGAGAGCCGATCTCGATATTCGCGACATTGGCGACGGCAGTCAGGTTCAGCGACCGGGCCGGGTTAAAGGTCGCGGTTGAAGTCACCGTCCGGCTGTCCCATGCCGGGCCGGGCACGATGCTGATCTGCCCGTTCGAGATCACCCGGCGGTTGGAAAAGCTGGTCAGGCCCGGCGCGGCATCGGCCAAGGTGATCGGCGCGGTCAGGTTCACGTTACGGCCGCACAGATCCAGCACAGAATGGTCAGTATAGCCGAACAGCGCCTGTAGCGCGCGCCTCAGCCCCTCGGTTTCATCGCCGAAAGCCGCTGCATAGGTCGGATAGTCAAAGCTGCGCAGCAATGCCAGACGCGCGCTGCGCGGCATACGCAGGGTGCCGACGAAACGGGTGGGAGAGGTCAGGCTAAGATCCGAGCCGATAAAATAGCTCCCTTCGGGCACGAGGACCTGCCTTCCTGCGGCGGCCTGATCGGCTGCAAGGAACGCGGCGCGGTCGTTCGTCTTGCCATCGCCCACGGCGCCGAAATCGCGCACATCGACCCAGTCAAGCATACCCGGCACAAAAGCGGCAGTGACATCCTCGATCACGATGCTTTCAATACGGATCGAGCCGTTATTGTCGCCGATCAGGTCCAGACCAAAATGGCCAAAAGTGGCGTTGCGCCCCCAGGGCATGTCCACGCCCTCGCGTTGGCCGGTGCCGACGATGGCTGCGATCTCGACGACCTCGCCATAGCCCGGCAGCGTAACAGCCGGGCCGGTCTGAGACACGCCGCCGACATTGTTTCCCGCGGCATTGCCGGCAAAGCCCGCAATACGCACCTGCGGCAGGTTCCCCGCGATTGCCTTGACCCGGGCCGAGATGCGCAAATAGCTGCCCGGATTGATCGGGGTGCGTTTCATGTAGCGGATGCGGGTTTCGGTGTCTTGCTTAAGGATCTCAAGACAACTGCCGAAATCTTCGTCAGCAGGGACGATGGCGGCGTTTGCGGCCCCCGCCCAGGTCGGCGACCCCGGCCGGCCATCGGTCCGGGACCACAGATTCAACCCCTGCCGAAATGCGCGCGGCATCAGCGACTGGTTTCCGATGATCGCAAAGGTCATGCCAATTCTCTCCTGTTCCAGAACTTGCGAGGCGTTTGCCCGCGCGGTCTGGCTGGAATTTGGCAATGCCGCGTTAACCAGTCGTTAACCATGCGCGCGCGGCAACAGGGCCGCGCGCAACATCAGTGTCTGGCTGAATCAGGCGGCCGGACCGTCCGTCAGCTCTCCGGCCAGGGCGCGCTCGATCAGCGCGCGGGTTTCATTGACGCCGTAAAGCGCAATGAAACCGCCGAAACGTGGCCCCTGATCGGCACCCAGCAGGACCTGATAAAGCGCCTGGAACCAGTCCCGCATCGGCTCGAACCCATGCTCGCGGCCGATGGCAAAGACCATGGTTTGCAACGCTTCGGCATCGACTGGCTGATCCCAGCTTGCCAGTCGGCCGGCCAGATCCTCAAGCGCGCGACGCTCGACTTCGGTCGGCGCCCGGTAAACACGGGCCGGCGCGACAAAGTCGTTAAAATAGCGAACTGCGAATTCGGCAGCCTGGTCCAGCGCCGGATGCGTCTCGGGGCTGGCCTCGGGCGCATAGCGGCGGATAAAGCCCCAAAGCCCGTGCTTGTCCTTTGCCCCCGCGACCGAGGCCAGGTTCAGCAGCATCTGGAACGGCACGACCATGCTCGATTGAGGCACATTGCCGCCATGGATGTGCCAGACCGGGTTGGCCAGCTGCTGATCCAGCGTTTGATCGGGATAGGCCCGCAGCTGCTGATGATATTCGTCCACCGCCTTGGGGATCACGTCGAAATACATCCGCTTTGCCGTCTTGGGCTTCTGATACATGAAGTAGGACAGGCTTTCGGTCGCCGCATAGGTCAGCCATTCGTCGATCGACAGGCCGTTCCCTTTGGATTTGCTGATCTTTTGCCCGTGCTGGTCAAGGAACAGCTCATAGGTGAAATGCTCTGGCTTACGCCCGCCCAGGATCTCGCAAATGCTGTCGTAGATCGGTGTGTTGGTCGAGTGGTCTTTGCCATACATCTCGAAATCGACGTCAAGCGCGGCCCAGCGGGCACCGAAGTCCGGCTTCCACTGCAATTTCACATGACCGCCGGTGATGGGCAGCGTCAGTTCGTCGCCATCCTCGTCGTCAAAGGTGATGGTGCCGCCCTTGGCATCGACATGCTTGATCGGCACATACAGCACCCGACCCGATTTGGGGCTGATCGGCAGGAAGCAGGAATAGGTTTGCTGGCGCTCTTCGCGCAGCGAGGCAAGCATGACCTCCATGATCGCGTCGTATTTCTCGGCCGCTTTCAGCAGGGTCGCATCGAACTGCCCCGATTTGTAAAACCCGGTGGCGCTGATGAACTCATACTCAAAGCCGAAAGTGTCAAGAAACCGGCGCAGCATGGCGTTGTTATGGGCGCCAAAGCTGTCGTATTCGCCAAAGGGATCGGGCACCGAGGTCAGCGGCTTTTGCAGGTGCTGGCGCAGCATGTCGGTGTTCGGCACGTTGTCGGGCACTTTGCGCATGCCGTCCATGTCGTCCGAAAAACAGAAAAGCCGTGTCGGAATATCCGAGATGATCTCAAAGGCGCGACGGATCATCGTCGTGCGCGCCACCTCGCCAAAGGTGCCGATATGGGGCAAACCCGAGGGGCCATAGCCGGTCTGGAACAGCACGTAACCCTTTTCGGGATCCTTCTTTTCATAGCGTTTCAGCACGCGGCGGGCCTCTTCAAAGGGCCAGGCTTTGGATTTCATCGCGGCATCACGCAGGGCGGTCATCGGGAGTTCTCCATTTCACAGGCTTTTCCCCGTATTGAAATGAGGCGGATTGGTCAATAATTACGCCCGCAAACCGACGGAGAGAAGTGATGCCTGACACTCTGCCCTCTTTCTCGCCCTGCGACGCGCTGGTTGCGGTCATGGTGGCAGTCTCGGCCTCGGATCAGAACCCCCGCACGGCTGAGCTGGTCGCCATTGAGCGCGCGGTGAACCACACCCCGGTCTTTGCCGATTACGACATCGACCGGGTCCGGGCCGTATCCCAGACTGTCGTGACACTGTTCGAAGAAGAGGACGGGCTTGACGCCCTTTTCGGCCTCGTTCGTCAGGCGCTGCCGGAAAAGATGTTCGACACCGCCTATGTGCTGGCCTGCGACGTGGCTGCCTCGGACGGCCGTCTGGGCGAGATCGAAGCCGAGATGCTGGCCGAGATCCGGGACCAGTTCGACATCGACCGCCTGCACGCCGCGGCAATTGAGCTTGCCGCCCGCGCCCGCCACAGGGTTCTTTAATATCAGCGCCTTATATCTTGTTTTTAATCCCGTTTAGAGATTGACCCCGTCGGGCGTCGCGGCGATTGGGGCCGAGGCGGCGAATTCAGCCAGCCAATCCTCGATCAGCGCCTGCTGCAGCGCCTTTGAGCGTTTTGTCCAGCCCTGCACGCCCTCGGGCAGTTCTTGCCCCTCGGTCGCGGCGCGACGCGGCTCGTCTCCGGTCAGGATGGCAAAGGCCAGTGCCCGCCCCTCTGCCGGCTGTGCATAGCCAGCAAGGTTCGAGACAAAGTTCAGTGTCCCGGTCTTGGCCTCGACACGAATGTCGCTTTCCTTGCGTTTGCCCTGCGCATCCCGCAGCGGGATCAGCTTCATCAGCCGGCGCAGGTTGCGCGACTGGCCCGGCCCGGCCATCAGCGCGGCAAGCATGCGGGCATTGACCCGGTTTAGGGGCGACAGGCCCGAATGGTCGTGAAAGGCAAACTCGCTGTTGATCCCCTGACCGCGTAGCCAGTCCGCCATAGCATGGGCCGAACTTGGCGCATCGCCTGCGCGGCTCGCAGCAAGACCAATCACCTCGGCTGTCAGGTTGGTGGAATATTCCAGCATATCCTGCACGATCTGATGCAGAGGAGGGCTTTCGTGACGGGCGATCTCAACCCCTTCGGGCAGGATCTCGATCACCTCGGGATTAGGCAAAGCCAGCCCCCGCGCGCGGCAAAGCGTCTGGAACACGTCCCCGGCATAAAGCTCGGGGCGGCGAACCGGCAGCCAGCGGCTGCCCGAGCGGCCCAGGCTGCGCCGCGCGATAGTCCAGCTCTCCAGCTTGTCGGCGTCATAGGTAAACAGCGGCAGGGATCGGTCGACCGTTGTGATTGCAGTGGTATAGGCGCGGGGCGACAGTTTGCGGCCCCGTGCCTCAAGCGACAGCCGATAGCCCTTTTCACCGCGCCGCCAGTCCAGATGAACGCGGTTAAAGTTCAGGATCATCCCGGAAATCGACGGATTATAGGGCAGATGGACATCCTGCGCCGGGTCCAGCCGCTCGATACGTGGCAGCGCCCCGCCCCAGACAGCAAAGGTGGTCGGCGGCGTGCGCCCCGCTGCCTTTTCATCAGCCACCGCAGCAGCAGCAAGTTCATCCAGTGCATCGGTATCAAGCACCGGATCTCCGCCACCTGCGAGGATCAGCGTATTTCCGGCGCGGATCACGCGGGTTGGGAAACGGTGCCCCTCGCCCAGCCGGTCAAGGGCATAAAGCGCCGTCACCGCCTTCAGCGTGCTTGCCGGGGCCATGGGCTGATCTGCCTGACGTTCAGCCAGGACCTGCCCCGAGATGGGGTCGATCACCGCAAAGGCCACCACCCCGCCCAGCTTGGCCTCGGTGATCAGCTTTTCAGGCCCAAGGTGCGAGGGCCGGGGAGCAGGCGGCTGTTGCGCCACAGCCATGCGGGGCGTCAGGGCCAACAGCCCGAGGCCTGCCATGAAGCCACGCCGCGACAATCGGTTCATCAGTTTCCTTTCGGCCGCCGCGCCCGAATGGCGCTGGAGCTCAGCTTGTTCAGCGGCAGGTTTATCATCACCCATGCCGGAGTCCCAGAGCGTGCCAGCTGCCGCGCACGCAACCCGGGCAGACGTGCGCGCCACATCAGGCGCGCCGCACGGGAAAAGCGGGCGGGCATCCTCCAGCCCGGCCGGGCTACAACGCCAATGGGCACGCGCGCGGCGATCTCTTGCCAGCGGTCCCAGCGGTCGAATTGCACCAGATTGTCAGCACCCATCAGCCAGACAAAGCGTACGCCGGGATAAAGCCGCTGCAGCGCCGCGATGGTGTCGGCGGTCATGCGGGTACCAAGCTGTGCCTCGATCCCGGTGATTTCGACACGCGGGTGCTGCATGATCCTCCTCGCGCCAGCGATCCGCTCGGCCAGAGGTGCGGGGCCATGCGCCTTAAGCGGATTGCCCGGGCTGACCAGCCACCAGATCCGGTCGAGACCAAAGCGCCGCAGCGCCTCTTCGGTGATGTGGACGTGACCCTCATGTGCGGGATCAAAGGACCCGCCCAGCAGCCCGACCGTCATGCCGGGCCGGGCGACGGGAAGACCTGCGCGCATCGTCTAGAACAGGCCCTGCACGTGACCGTCGGCATCCAGCCCCACGCGCAGCGCCGCCGGTTCGCGCGGCAGGCCAGGCATAGTCATGATATCGCCGCAGATCGCCACCACAAAGCCCGCGCCGGCCGAAAGCCGCACCTCGCGCACCGGGACCGAGAACCCCTCGGGCGCACCAAGCGCATGGGGATCCGCGGAAAAGGAATACTGCGTCTTGGCCATGCAGACAGGCAGATTGCCGTGGCCCGCTGCCTCCCATTCGGCAAGGCGTTCAAGGATATGGGGGGCGAAGTCGACATGATCGGCGCGATATATGCGGCGGCAGATGGTCTGGATCTTTTCGGCCAGAGGCATCCCGTCAGGATAGATCGGGGCGAAATCTGCGCCACCTTCGGCCAGATCGACCACGGTGCGGGCCAGATCCTCGGCCCCTTTGCCGCCTTCGGCCCAGTGACGGCACAGCACCGCCTGCACGCCATGACCACGGCAATAGGCGGTCAATGCCCCGATCTCGGCCTGAGTGTCCGTGGCGAAATGGTTTATCGCCACCACCACCGGCAAGCCGAATTGGCGCAGGTTCTCGATATGGCGGCCAAGGTTGGCACAGCCCGTGCGCAGGGCGGCGACGTTTTCGGCCCCCAGATCGGCGCGCGCCACCCCTCCGTTCATCTTGAGCGCGCGCACCGTTGCCACCAGCACCGCCGCATCGGGGCGCAGCCCCGCCAGACGGCATTTGATGTCAAGAAACTTTTCGGCCCCCAGATCGGCGCCGAACCCCGCTTCGGTCACAACGTAATCTGACAGCGCCAACGCCGTGCGCGTCGCCATGACCGAGTTGCAGCCATGGGCGATATTGGCAAAGGGCCCGCCATGAACCAGCGCCGGGTTGTTCTCGATGGTCTGGACAAGGTTGGGTTGCAGCGCGTCGCGCAGCAGGACGGTCATCGCCCCATCGGCCCCCAGATCGCGTGCCGTCACTGGCTGGCGGTCGAAGGTCTGGCCGATGATGATGCGGCCAAGACGCTCTTGCAAATCGGCCAGATCCGAGGCGAGGCACAGGATCGCCATCACCTCAGAGGCGACGGTAATGTCAAAGCCGCATTCGCGCGGCACGCCGTTCGCCGGGCCGCCAAGTGCCACCACTACTTGCCGCAACACCCGGTCGTTCATGTCCATCACCCGCCGCCATGTTACCCGGCGCGGGTCGATGCGCAGCGCATTGCCCCAATGAATGTGGTTGTCGATCATCGCGGCCAGCAGATTGTGCGCGGTGGTAATGGCGTGGAAATCGCCGGTGAAGTGCAGGTTCATGTCCTCCATCGGCACGACCTGCGCACGCCCGCCACCGGCGGCACCGCCCTTCATCCCGAAATTCGGCCCCAGTGAGGCCTCGCGGATGCAGATGGTCGCCCGCTTGCCGATCCGGTTCAGGGCATCGCCCAGACCAACGGTAGTGGTGGTCTTGCCCTCGCCCGCAGGCGTCGGGTTGATGGCGGTGACAAGAATCAGCCGGCCCTGTGGCCTGCCCCCGAGCCCCGCGATACAGTCATGGGTGATCTTGGCCTTGTCATGACCATAGGGCAGGAAATCGGCCTCGCTCAGCCCCAGTTTGGCGGCGATCTGCGCGATCGGCAGTTTGCGCGCCTCGCGGGCGATCTGGATATCCGACTTCATCATCACTCCCTGGTTTGAGGCGGACAGTTGAGCGGCTTGCGCGGGCCAAGGCAAGCCCCGCCATGATCTCAGCCCCTAGCGCAAGCCCGGCTGTGACCGCAAGCGTGGCAGCCATTTCCCGCGCCGCATCCAGACAGCAGCAAGGGCCCAGAAAGCGGTGATCAGCCACAGATCAATGGCCAGACGCAACCAGATATTGGCCGGACCGGGCGGCACGGTCATGTCAAGCGCGTCGCCCCAGATCGACAGCATGACGCAGACGACAAAAGAATAAAGCCCGCCACGCCCGATTTCGGCCAGCACTTCGCCAAAACGGGTAGCGGCAAGCCAGGCAAAGGGCCGCGCCAGCGGCACAGCCACCACCCAGCTTGCAGCAAGAATGGCGATGAAGCGCATGAAATCCAACGACCATTTGTCGATCTTGCCAGTGACCTGGCGCAGGGTCTCGGTAATCGGCTTTGCCGGGGCGCCTATCTTCCAGCTGATGACAATGGTCAGGCTGAAAAGCAGGATCGCGACCGAGATCGTGGTCAGGATCGCCGAATGGCGGCGCAGCACCGGCATGATGCGGTCACGGAATGCCCCCATAGCGATGCCGGAAAAGAACAGCATCTGCCAGCCAAAGGGGTTGAAAAGCAGCCCCGGCCCCGGCCGCTGGTTTGGAATCAGCGCGTTCAACGGTTCGGCAAACAGCCAGACCGCGACCGACACGGCCATGGCAGGAAAGGGCCAGCGCAGCAGGAATGGCACGGTAACCGGTACGGTTGCGATCAGCAGCACGTAAAGCGCCAGCACATCCAGCAGGTTCGGCTGCATCCACATCAGCGCGACGGTGGCGACATAGCCGATGGGATGTTCAAAGATCCAGCGCGCATACTGGAACCATACTGCTGTATGGTTCATCTGCAGCTTGAAGAGCAAAGCCGAGAACAGCGCCAGCAGGATCGCCCCGGCGATCAGCGCCAGCCAGACCTGCGCGGCGCGACGCAGAAAGCGGATCTGGGCCGCCCATCGCCCCTCACGTGCCTCGATCTTGACCCAGACCAGGCCGACGAGGAAACCCGACAGCAGCACGAAAAGCTCGGCTGCGTCAAAGACGGCGAAATTGGTCAGCGTCACGTTGCGCAGCACGCCGATGGGCATATGATCCAGCATGATGCAGACCAGCGCATAGCCGCGCAGCATATCAAGGGCGGGGATCCGTCTCATTGCGGCAGCTTTGCGAATGTTTCTATCAGTGCCCGGCTTTCCAACAGCGCCAGCTGTTCGGCGGGGCTAAGGAAATTCAGCGCCTCGGCCTGCGAGGTAGCATGGGCGATCTTGGCCTCGGCCGCGATGGCGTTCAGACGGTCTTTGACCGGGCTGTCCGGGTTTTCAGGCAAAAGCGCCATGATCCGCGACCGCAGGGCCGGATTACGCCCAAGAAGGGTCAGTCCCCCTTCTCGTGGCAGAGTGCCGCTGATGCGGAACTCAAGCGCATGGGCGGCGGTCAGCATCTCGGGCGCCTCTCGCTCTTCGGGGGTGACGAGCAGACCTTGGCGACGTGCCCAGCGGCCAAAGACCGGGCTGGCGGACCAGCGCGAGGTCATGGGCGACAGGATCAGCCCGGCAAGAATCGGCGACAGCCAGATCAGCTGCCAGGGGGCCAGGAAAGCCAGCACCACCAGTGTCGCGGTGCCGGTGATGACATGGATGGCGTGGCGGCGCAGCACCACCCCCCAAGGCGGCATCTGGCCCGCGCGGACCTGTGCCTCCCATCCGGAATCACGGCCACGCAGGATCTCAAGGATCTGTCGGGTCTGGATCAGCATCTGCACTGGCGCGATCAGGGCGGACAGTACGATCTCGAAAATGGCCGAGGCCAAAAGCCGTACATTGCCGCCCGAATTCCGTGCCAAAGGCCGTAGCCATGCGCGAAGGATGGCGATGAATTTCGGCACCAGCAGAAAGGACATGGCGGCGATGAACAGCCACAGCATCCGTACCGGGTCAAAGGTCGGCCAGGTCGGGAACAGCTGATAGGTCTGCGGGAAATAATCCGGCCGCGACAACAGCACATTGGCCGACAGCGCCAGCCCGACAAGGATCATCGCCAGCCAGATCGGCGACATCAGAAAGCCGAGGATGCCGATGACAAAATGCACGCGGCTGATCCAGGCAAAGCCGCGCGAAAAGATCAGGCGGGCGTGCTGCAGATTGCCCTGCGCCCAGCGACGTTCGCGCACAGCCATGTCCAGCAGTGTGGGCGGACAGCCTTCAAAGCTCTGGCGCAGGTCGTGGTCCAGCCGTACCTTCCAGCCCGCCCGGCGCAGCAGCGCGGCCTCGACAAAGTCATGGCTCAGGATGGTGCCGCCAAATGGTGGCTTGCCCGGCAGTTCCGGCAGGCCGCAGCATTGCGCAAAGGCGCTGACCCGGATCATGGCATTGTGGCCCCAGAAATTGCCGCTGTTGCCCGACCAAGCCGCAACCCCGCGGGCAATCGCGGGACCATAGATGCGACCGGCGAACTGGGTCAGCCGCGCAAAAATGGTCTGGCCGCCGACCAGCATCGGCATGGTCTGGATAAGCCCGATGGCCGGATCGGCGTTCATCCGCGCGGACAGCGCCCGGATCGTCTCGGCCCCCACGATGCTATCGGCATCAAGCACGACCATCTGGTCATAGCGCCCGCCCCAGCGACTGACGAATTCGCCCACATTGCCGGCCTTGCGACCCTTGTTGCTGCGCCGACGGCGATACCAGACCGGCACCGGGGAAATATCGCGAAGACGGCTGATTGCAGCCATTTCCTCTAAAACGGAATCCGGCTCACGGCTGTCAGACAGCACGAAGATCTCGGCGCGTTCGCCCAGACCCACGCGATAAAGATCCCGCGCCAGAGCAGCCAGCAGCCCCGCCGTGGCTGCAGCGTCTTCGTGATAGACCGGCATGATCACGGCGATTTTTGCATCATTAGGCCCTTCGGGCGTGCGCAAGGGCCGCGCGAAAAGCCCCGAGATCATCGAGGTGAACGAGAACCCGACCCAGGTAAAGGTCAGTGCAAAAAGCACCAGCAGCACCGATTGCAGCCAGGTCATGTTGGCGCCAAAGCTCAGCACCATCTGACGCCAGCCGATCCACGCGATCACAGCCGCGCCGCCAAAGGCAACCAGTCGGGCAAGGATCGTGCCTGGCGAGGGCCAGCCACTGTCTGGGCCTTGTGGCGGGCGGGCGCGAAAGTCCTGCTCGGGCATCTCCAGCGGAGCCTCGGGCGGGGTTGCGGGGCCTCTGGACTGCGACAGTCCAAGTGTTTCCCAGCTTTCTTCGGCGGAAAGCGGCAGGTTGCGGATCTCGCTGGCCGGGGACGATCCCGGCGGGCTTGATATGCTGCTCACGTCGCTCACTCGCGGGTCCAACGGGCAATCCAGGTTTCGCTAAGCGCCCCGCCAGGGCCGTTCAGCACTGCCGAAAGGTCAGCGAATTTGGCCCCTTCGGGCAGGTATTCAAAGGCCAGCCGCATCCGCCCCTGTTCGGGCAGTCGCAACAGGTAGCTGTGCCCGATCCGCCCTGCCGAGGCGCGGATCTGCGGCACAGGATCCTCGGCACCAAACAGGCCCAGGTCGAAATCGACGATATACGAGCGGGCGTTGGAATTGTTCACCGCCCGACCCGACATGGTCTCGACGACCCGCGAAATTGGTGCACTATCAGGAACTTCTGATGAGAATGTCAGGATATAGTTGAAGTCATATCGACTGCCGCCCAGCAGCGGGTCCGATGGCTGCCAGAACGCGACGACATTGTCGTTGAATTCGTTATCGACCGGAATTTCGACCAGCGTGACGGTGCCCTTGCCCCAGCTGTCCTGTGGTGCGATCCAGGCCGAGGGGCGCTTTTCGTAACGCGCCTCGGCATCTTTATAGGATTCAAAGTCGCGCGCCCGCTGCGCCAGGCCAAAGCCCAGCGGATCATGGTCCATAAAGGCCGAGATTTGCAGCGTGCCGTGGCCGGAAAGCACGCGCCACAGCCGCTGTTCGCCGCCTGTCAGCATCTGCAGCCCGTCGCTGTCATGAACGGCGGTGCGGTAATCGTCGACGCGTGAACGGTCGGTCGGGCCGAACCAATACATCGAGGTCAGCGGCGCGATGCCGATATTGCGCATCTCTTGCCGCGGGAACAATGCGACGCGCGTGTCAAAGATCGTCTCGGCACCGGGAGTGATGCGGAATTCGTAAGCGCCCGAGACCGAGCGGCTGTCGAGCAGCGCGTAGATCAGGACCGAACGGTCCTGTTCGCTGGGCTTGTGGATCCAGAACGCCCGAAACAGCGGGAATTCCTCGCCTTCGGCGCTGCCAGTGCCGATGGCAAGGCCGCGCGCAGAAAGGCCGTACAGCGTGCCCCGCGACACTGCGCGGAAATAGCTTGCGCCCTGAAAGACCGCGATCTCGTCCATGACATCGGGACGGTTCAGCGGCGCGCGCAGGCGGAAACCCGACCAGCCCATGCTGCCGATCGTTTCGTAATCGACGCCATCGGGGAATTGCGCAGGGTCGAAATCGAACATGTGCGGGTCGAATTTCAGCGGAATCACCACGCCTTCGTCGACCAGATTGATATCGACCGGCTCGCGGTAGATCGCCCCCGGGGGCAACAGGTCCAGCGCGAAATCGCGGCTGCCGGCCCATGGATCGCGGTCGCGGCGAAAGCGGATGCCGCGATACTGGTCATAACTCAGATTGGCGAAACTGCCGACCAGCTCGGTTCCCGGTTGCTGGTACGGATTGGCGGCCAACTCTCTGGCCATCTCTGCCACATCCTCAAAGCCAAAGGGCTTGGGCTCGGCTGCTGCCTGCGCCTCTTCAGGCAGCTCTTGCGCGACTGCCGCCCCCAGCGAGGAAGACAGCGCGTTGACTGCCGTCATAGCTGCACCGGCACAAAGAACAAATTCTCGACGACGCATTGACCAACCCCAGTTTCGGGCAGAAAGGCCCGGAAATTCCGAGCGGATTTCGCATTGCCGCGCCGATCAGGCAAGCCTTTTCGCGCCGAAAGGCAAGCTCTTGCCAAGAGTTGATCGCATTCGTCCGATAAATGAGCCGCGCGGGCGCATAACCCGCGCGGCCTGCTCGACGGTAAATCCCGCCTATTGATTGATTTCCCGCATCACTTCGCCTTTCGGGCTTAGCTCGACCGTTACCGGCTCACCCTCAGGGTTGACGGCGCGTGCCGCGAGTCGCGGCCCGTCCTGCATGATTTCGCCGATGCGGCTGTAGCCGGCCGAGGCAAGTTCGCGGCGCAGGCCGTCGTGGTTGATCTGCTCGGGCGAGAGTGCGCCCTGACGCTCGGGCGCGTCACCTGCGGGCGGCGGAGGCGGAGGCATGTCGCCCTCTGGTCCCCCGCGGCCGTGACGCGGACCTGGCCCCCAATCGCCGCGGTGACGGTCATGGCCGCCTTTCCAGTGGTGATGATGGCGCTTGCCGTGCCAGCCCTTGTCGCGTTCCGCCTCGCCCCTGCCAAATCGCAGCAGGGTGCCGTCCTGGGCGAAAGCGGCGCGGATCTTGTTGCCTTCGTCATCCTGCCCCGCGAGTGCTACCCCTCGCTCGCCCGAGAACACGGCCTTGAGCTTGCCCAGCTCGCCGAACACGGCATTGTCGCGCACCGATTGGGGGACAAGCTGGGTGGTCAGCGTTTCGGGCAGAACGGCCTCGCCCCGGGCGCGCAGGCCGCGCAGCTCGCCTTTGTCGTCGAGCATGGCGTCGATCTGCGTGCCATCGGCCAGCTTGCCCTCGACGCGGCTGCTGCCACGCGGGCCGCGTTTGCTTTTCACATCGGTCAGCCCGGCGTCCTGCAGGACCTTGGGCAGCGTGACCGGCGCCTGCGCCTCGGCGGCGGGGGGCTGCGCGGGCTGTGCCTCCTGCGCCAGCACCGGCGCCGCCAGCACTGCCAGCAGGGCGGAGACTGCGATCGAGGTCGAGAGTTTTCTGCTCATCTCTGGTTCCTTCCTTCGCGGGGCATCCTGATCGGCCCCTGACGAATCGGTCAATAGCCTGCCGCGAACCAACCAAAAGCCAACGACACGTTTGGCTTTCGTTTGGATTTCGTGCATTAGGTTAGTGTGATGAACCGTTTGCGCATCCCGATCCTTGGCTGTCTGACCGCGCTGGCGCTGGCCCTGCCCGCGTCGGCCGATAATCACAAGGGGCACGACAGCCACCCCTGGCCCGAGGATTGGGCCCCCGAGTTCGAAAGCCTGACCCAGCGCGATCTGCGCATCCTGCCCCTGCGTCGCGCGGCCGAGATCGTCCAGAGCCGTTTTCGCGGCCGGCTGATCGCCGCGCGCCTGATGCCACCCCGCCCGGATGAGCGCGCGCGCGGCGTTGTCCTGGTGCATGAGCTGCGCCTGCTTACCCCATCGCGAGATGTACTGGTGGTCAGGCTTGACGCGCATGATGGCAAGTTTCTTGAGGTGGCGGGCAAGGGTCTGACCAAAGCCCGCCGGAAGGACGAAGACCGATGAAATGCCTGATCGTCGAGGACGACCCTCTTTTGTCCAGTCAGCTTGCCGAGGCGATGCGCGACGGCGGCTTTGCCTCTGACATCGCCGCCGATGGCACCAAGGGCGAGTTTTTGGGCTCGACCGAGACCTATGATCTGGCGATTCTCGATCTGGGCCTGCCGGGGATGCCGGGAATCGAGGTGCTGACGCGCTGGCGCGACACGGGCGTGACCATGCCGGTGCTGATCCTGACCGCGCGCGGCGACTGGACCGACAAGGTCGCCGGTTTTCGCGCCGGAGCTGATGACTACGCCGTCAAACCTTTCCGCCTGGAAGAGGTCGTGCTGCGGGCCCAGACCCTTGTGCGTCGGGCGGCCGGCCATGCTCAGGCGGTGATCAAGGCCGGGCCGCTTCAGCTTGATACCCAGCTTGGCGTCATCACCCGAAACGGGCTGGCGCTGAAACTGACGGCGTTCGAAACCCGCATCCTTTCCTATCTCATCCACCACCAGAACCGCGTGGTCAGCCGCAGCGAGCTGTCGGATCATCTTTACGATTCCGCTGCCGACCGAGACTTCAAGTCGATCGAGGTGGTCATCGGGCGTCTGCGCCGCAAAATTGGCGAGGGTCTGATCGAAACCCGGCGCGGCGAAGGCTATGTGCTGCGCGGCGGGGCCTGATGCTGCCCCGAGATTCGATACGGGCACGACTGATCGGGCTGGCGGCGCTGCTGATTGGCGTGGCGCTGATCGCGGGTTATCTGGTCATCGCCTCTATCCTTGAGGATTTCATCACCGGCCGCTTCGATGCCGAAGCCGAAGCGGTCGCCGATGCGCTGATCGCAGGCGCTGCCATTGACGGTGACGGCCGGTTGATCGCCGGTCCCGAACCCGCCGATCCGCGGTTTCAGATGCCGCTGTCAGGCTGGTTCTGGCAGTTGACGCAGGATGGCAGGGTGGTGGCAAAGTCCTCCTCGTTGTTTGACAATGTGCTGAACCCGCCCGAGGCTGATTTTCAGGGGGGACGTGGCCTTGGTCCGGCGGCCGAGCCGCTAAGGGTCACGCGCCATGTTTTTACCCTGCCCGATTCCACTTCGACCCTGGCTGTGACCGTGACCGCCCCCCGGGCCGAGATCGACACCGCGATGTCCCGCCTTCGCCGGCCTCTTGGGATTTCGCTTGCCGTTCTGGGGCTGGTGCTTGCGCTTGCCAGTCTGGTGCAGGTCGCGGCGGGGCTGCGCAGCCTTGACCGGCTTGGCCGCGACCTGCGGCGCATCCGTGCGGGGCAAGCCGAGGCCCTGCCCCTGCCCGCTGTGGCCGAGTTGCGCCCCGTCGCGGCCGAGATCAACGCGCTGCTTGAACAGAACCGCGCCGTGCTTGCCCGGTCGCGTGAACATGTCGGCAATCTGGCCCATTCGTTAAAGACGCCGTTGGCTGCGCTTGGGAACGCACTGCCGCCCGATCATCCCGGCCACGCGTTGATCACGCGCATGGACCGCCAGATCGGCTGGCACCTGCGCCGTGCCCGCAGTTCGGCCGCACCGCGACTGCTGGGACAATTTACCCCGGTTGCCCCGGTTATCGGCGACATCCTGATGGTGCTCCGCAGCCCGATCCGTGATTCGGGTCTGCAGGTCGAAACGCAGGCCGAGACCGCCCCTGCTTTTGCAGGTGAGCGGCAGGATCTTGAGGAAATGATCGGCAATCTGGTCGAAAACGCGGTGAAATGGGCCTCGACCTGTCTGCGCATCTCGGCCCGTCCCAAGGGTGGTCAGCTGCATATCCTGATCGAGGACGACGGTCCCGGCATGTCGGATGAGGATCACGCGCTGGCCCTTACCCGAGGCGCACGTCTTGACGAAACCGGCCCGCCCGGCAGCGGTCTTGGCCTTGCCATCGTCGCCGATCTTGCGGCGCTGCATGGCGGCAAACTGACGCTCGACAGTTCGGAACTGGGCGGGCTGCGCGCGGGTCTGCTGCTGCCTGGAATTGTGGTCGCAGGGTCGTGACAGCAGACGAGTGGGATAAGAGCACAGGACCGCTTGACTTCGCCGTCTGTGTCGGTTCTGTGATGCTTGGCGCAAGCGGCCTCCTTCCCCGGTGGCTGTCAGAGGACGCCAGGCGCTTGCAGCGGATGGATGGCCGAGTGGTTTAAGGCACTGGTCTTGAAAACCAGCGAACTGAAAGGTTCCGTGGGTTCGAATCCCACTCCATCCGCCACTTGCCTTCGCTAAAGCTTTCTCCCGATCCGGCTACGGCCGGATTTTCTCGTTGTTTTAGAGGGTTATGTGGGAAGGGCTGAACACCGAGCTCGGGGCGGAACCGCCGAAACGGTTCTCTCTGTGCCGATATTCTCCGGACCTGATGACTGCGCCGATTTGGTGAATTTCTTGCAACCCGTTGGATCGCATGCCTTTTTCGGATTCCCAACCTGAACACTTCGACGCCAGGGGCGCTCGGTGAGATGGAACCGGGGTCGAACTACCGCCATTAAAATAGCTCAGTGCGGCCGTCGTCAAAGATGCGGACAGCCGATCCGACACGAGCATAAGCCGTTGACCCGTCTGCAAATCTGCTGCGAAGCACCTGAGCGTGGTCAAAGTTCAAAAGGGTGAACGCAGCGGACTCCGTAGGGCTGTCCGCAGATAGGCCTGCACCGATCATGATCCCGCCTAGGTCTGTCAGAACGAAGCGGTCGTGAAAGTCTTCACCACCCTGCCTCTCTGACCATGCAAAGAGCTCAATGCTGTAGCCGAGTGGCAGCAAGCCTTTGACTTTGGCGGACCCGTCTCGAGCGAGGAGCTCAGGTGGGGGACGAGAACCGTGATCTCGGAAATGAATTCTGATCGCCTTTGGTGGCCAAGGCCCACCGCCAAGGCGTGCGAGCAGAGATGTCAGCGGAGCAAGGTAGTTGCCCTCGGTTGGTCGAAGATCGAAAAACGGATCAATGATGTCGACTTCCTTGGACACCGCGGTCAACAAATGCAGGGCATCGGCAATCTCATCCGCTGTCCTAGTCACGTCACGACTTGTCGCTGCACGAAAAAGCGGATGCCCATCAGAGCAATCGTCGGGCTGCATCGTCACGGCGCAAGCCGCCAAGCCGGCTTCACATATGATCGCCTTGAAGGGTCGGGTGCCGTGTTCGCGCAGGGCGTTTTTGATCCAATCGGCCTCGTGGTCATAGGTGCGATTAAAATCGACCACTTTGTGCTTCGAGTTGCTCAACCTGTTGATTTCCGTCGAGACGTGACCC
>NZ_AEPN01000032.1:0-44970 GCF_000185925.1 Paracoccus sp. TRP
AAGCGTAAATCAATGGGTCCTGACCCTAGCGGCGTGTGGAAGGACGGTGACATCCCCGAGGCAGCCCAATGGCGCGGAGCCGGGCGCATGTCCCTTGCCCTTGAAGAAGCGCCCGAACCGACCGCAAAGCTTGAGGGGCATTATCTTTTTGCCGGGATGTATTATGGCCATTTCGGCCATTTCATCTCTGAGACGATCAGCAGGCTTTGGGCGGCCAACAACGATTATGACGGGATAATCTTTACCCCAAAACACGCCACCCTGACGCATTTCAAAAAACCCCACCGCGAGCTTTTCGATATTTTCGACATCAAATGTCCGACCCTGGTGGTCGGTGAGCCGACACTTGTCGAAAAGCTGACCATTCCCGGTCAGGGGTTCGGTCTGGGCGACATCGCCTTCGGGACCGAAGAATACCGCAACTTCCTGCGCAATACCGTAGGCAAGGTTGCCCCGAACGGACCGGAAAAAATCTATATTTCGCGTACCAAGTATATCGCGAACGGCGGGCTTTTGGCCGAAGCTGTGCTTGAGGAAAACCTCAGCCGTGCCGGCTATGTTCCGGTTTTCCCCGAACAGTTGTCCTGGAAAGATCAGTTCGCGCTTTACCGCGCGGCGCAAAAGATCATCAGCCTTGACACTTCGGCCCTGCACATGGCCGGCATGGCAGCTGATCCCGGCAAGGAGATCGCCGTCATCCTGCGCAGAAACAACGCTGAACATCACAGCATGCGCCTGCAACTCAGCGGTATGATGGGCAAGGATCCGCTGCTGATCAACAGCCTCGTGGCAGAATATCTCGAACCCGGCAAGAAACCCAACCATAACAGCTGGGGTCATGCGGATTTTGGCGAGATCCGTACCGCTCTGATCGAGCATGGCTTCCTGACTGCTGACGATCCGTGGGATATTCCCACTGATGAGACCATCCAGGCCGACGTCGCCGAGGCCGAACGCCGCGCCGGGAAAAACCTTGTACATTCACCGATTAAAGCACGGTTCGCGGTATGACTAGAAAGATGACGATTGTCGGCATATGCCGATTTTCCATGATTGGCCGGGGCGACTGGAAAGCCTATCGCAACGTCGAGGACAAGGACCTCGAACCGATCTTCAAGGAAAAAGAGAAAGAGCTCTTTAGCGAAGAGCGCATGGCCGCCCGCTTTGAGACCTTTGAGCAGCTGACTCTTGCCTCTCTGGACGCTCAGACCGACCCGGATTTCAAACTCCTGGTGATCTCTTCGGACCGGATGCCCAAGACCTACCGCCAAAAGCTGCAGGCCCTTTGCGACGCGCGACCCTATGTCGAACTGCGCTTTGTCCCGCCGATGCATGTTGCGGACGCGCAGATCAAGACACTCGAAGAGATGGGCCTTGAGCTCAAGGATTGCTTGCAGTTCCGTCTGGACGACGACGATTGCGTCTCAAAGGATTATATCCGCAAGCTGCACAAGCACGGCGACACCCTTTGGAAAGCCCATGGCGCCTTTGCCGTCAGCTTCCCCACCGTGATCTATTCGGTCATTGATGGGCCGACGCAGGGGCTTTACCGCTGGTTCAATCCCTTCCTCGGCGTGGGTGTGGCGGTACGCCACCCGCAACGCACCGTCTTTGGTTTTGCCCATTACCGCATTCCGACGGTAATGGTTGCCCTGACCGACCCCTCGGTTCCAAGCATCGTGACCCATTACGGGATGAACGATACCCCGCGCCACGCCAAGGAAATTCTGGCGAAACGTGGCATGAAAAAAGCCTCACGCGAAGAGCTGGACCGCATAATCGAGCGGCACTTCGATTTTCTCCAGGGCCAGGGGGCGAAAACCGCAGGTCTTTGACCCGGTCACAATACCGCAAAAAAGAAAAGGGGGCGTTTCCGCCCCCTTTTTTCTACCGGGTGAACTTCTTGTACTTCACCCGTTTTGGCTCGACTGAATCCGGGCCAAGGCGGCGGATCTTGTCAGCCTCGTAATCCTCAAAGTTGCCCTCGAACCACTCGACATGGGCATCGCCCTCGAACGCGAGGATATGGGTGCACAACCGGTCAAGGAAGAAGCGGTCGTGCGAGATGATGACGGCGCAACCAGCGAAATCTTCAAGCGCCGCTTCCAGCGCCTGCAACGTCTCGACGTCAAGGTCGTTGGTCGGTTCGTCCAGCAGCAGCACGTTGCCGCCCGATTTCAGCAGCTTGGCCATATGCACGCGGTTGCGTTCACCGCCCGAGAGCAGGCCAACCTTTTTCTGTTGGTCACCGCCCTTGAAGTTAAAGGCCGAGCAATAGGCGCGGCTGTTCATCGAGGCGTCACCCAGCTCGATATGTTCGGCCCCACCCGAGATTTCTTCCCACACGGTCTTGTTGGGATCAAGCGCGTCGCGCGACTGATCGACATAGCTCAGCTTGACGGTGTCGCCGTAGGTGATCTCACCAGCATCAGGCTGTTCCTGTCCGGTCAGCATCCGGAAAAGGGTGGACTTACCGGCACCGTTCGGGCCGATCACGCCAACAATACCGCCCGGCGGCAGGCTGAAGGACAGGTCCTCGATCAACAGCTTGTCGCCCATGGCTTTGCGCAGCCCGTTGACCTCGATCACCTTGTTGCCCAGCCGTTCGCCGTTCGGAATGATGATCTGGGCGCGGGTCAGTTTTTCACGCTCGGACTGGCTGGCCAGTTCGTTATAGGCGTTGATCCGGGCCTTTTGCTTGGCTTGACGTGCCTTGGCGCCGGCACGGATCCACTCCAACTCGCGCTCAAGGGTCTTGTGACGCGCCTTGTCCTCACGGGCTTCCTGCTCAAGCCGCTTGGCCTTTTGTTCCAGCCAGCTTGAATAATTCCCTTCGTAGGGAATGCCGCGGCCGCGGTCGAGCTCAAGGATCCAGCCGGTGATATCGTCCAGGAAGTACCGGTCGTGAGTCACGATCAGGATGGTGCCGGGATATTCGATCAGGTGCTTTTGCAGCCAGGCAATCGTTTCGGCGTCCAGGTGGTTGGTCGGTTCGTCAAGCAGCAGCATGTCCGGCTGTTCAAGCAGCAGCTTGCACAGCGCCACGCGCCGCCGCTCACCCCCTGAAAGGCTTTCGACATCCGCGTCATCGGGCGGGCAGCGCAGGGCCTCCATCGCCACGTCGATCTGGCTGTCGAGATCCCACAGGTTCTCGGCGTCGATTTCATCCTGCAGGCGCGCCATTTCCTCGGCCGTCTCGTCCGAGTAGTTCATCGCCAGCTCGTTATAGCGGTCCAGCTTGGCCTGCTTGGCCTTGACGCCCTCCATAACGTTGCCACGCACGTTCAGGCTGGGGTCCAGTTGCGGCTCTTGCGGCAGATAGCCGACGGTTGCGCCTTTGGCGGCCCAGGCCTCGCCGGTAAAGTCCTTGTCGATCCCGGCCATGATGCGCAGCAGCGTCGACTTACCGGCACCGTTGACGCCGACAACGCCGATCTTGACGCCGGGCAGAAAGTTCAGGCGGATGTTTTCAAAGGTCTTCTTTCCGCCCGGATAGGTCTTGGACACCCCGTCCATGTGATAGACATACTGGTAGGAGGCCATGATCGTTCCCCGTCTCTGAAATTCGTGAAGTTGGCCGCTATGTAGTCGAGCCGGCAGGAAAGGGAAAGTCTCACCGGAATTGGCTGACGAATTCCGGGCCAAACTGACGTTCAAGGAATTCGAACTGCGGCTCAAGCTTTTCGCGCAGCCGGGCGCGGGCCTTGTCGGGCACCACCAGCGCATGACCCGAGGCAAAGACTTTCTTGCCCATATCGCGATAGTCATGAGGGTTAAGGCCGAAGAAATCTTCGATCTGGCGCAGCACGCCCAAGGGGTCACGGGCAATCCGGCCAAAGGGCAGATAAAGCAACTGGTCGGGACCGAAATGCCCGCTCCAGCGCGGGACATAGCTCAGGTAGTCACCGCGCTGCATCAGGACCGGATCCTCGACCTCTTGCAGCCACTCCTCGACCGTCGCGGGTTTGCGGCCCTTGCGGGTAAGGTTCATCTTAAGCTGCGAAATCGCGCGGTCCACCGGATGGCGGATGATATAGATGAACTTGGCGCGCGGCAGGAACTTGGCCACGAAATCAACGCCCTCCTGCGGAAGGGTCGAATATTCGGGCGTCACATCAATCGCCTTGGTTCCCGCAGGCGCAGGGGCAAAGACCAGCTTGTACCAATGGTTCGTAAACATGGGCTGGCGCGTCACGCGATCCATGTAACTCACCACCTCGGCCGGGACTTCCTGCCCGCGCGAGGTCCAGCGTTTCTCGATGTTCTGACGGCTGCGGCGGAAATGCCAGGGCAACCATTTGCGATGTTCTTCGATAAAGCGGTGGTTAAAGAACTGCGCTTCCTTGAAGGGTGGCGTCCACACACCGGGATGCTGCGACAGCATCTGCGACAACCACGTCGTGCCGGCTTTTTGGGCGCCAATGCACAGGAAATCAGGTTTGCGAGGCTTGCCTTCAGGATCCCAGTTCATCTGTTCCGCCGTACTGCGCCTTTTTCACCCCTGATAAGCCAGCGCGCCCAAAGTCACAACCTGCGCGAGTATTGCTGGCTATATCCTGCCCCAGAGATCGTATTCGCTTGCCTCATCCACGGTGACAGTGACGATATCGCCGGGTGAGAGCTCTGCAAAGCCTTCGTCTATAAAGAGGTTGCCGTCAATCTCGGGCGCATCGGCCTTGGTGCGACAGGTCGCGCCTTCTTCGTCGATGCTGTCGACAATGACATCAAGCCGCTGGCCGACTTTGGCCGCAAGCCGCGCCTGCGAGATCGCCTGCGCCTTTTGCATAAAGCGGTCCCAGCGTTCCTGTTTGACCTCATCTGGCACGTGATCGGGCAGATCGTTCGCCCGCGCACCCCTGACGTTTTCGTATTGGAAACAGCCAACCCGATCTAGCTGTGCCTCGTCGAGCCAATCCAGCAGTGTCTGGAACTCTTCCTCGGTCTCGCCGGGATAGCCAACGATAAAGGTCGAACGCAGGGTGATATCGGGGCAGATGGCGCGCCATGCCGCAATCTCGTCCAGCGTCTTTGCAGCCGCGGCAGGCCGGGCCATGCGGCGCAGCGTCTCGGGGTGGGCGTGCTGGAAGGGAATGTCGAGATAGGGCAGCACCAGCCCCTCGGCCATCAGGGGGATCAGATCGCGCACATGCGGATAGGGATAAACATAGTGCAGCCGAACCCAGACACCAAGCTGACCCAGATCGCGGGCCAGGTCGGTGATATGGGCGCGATGGCCGCGTTCGGTCGCGAATTTACGGTCCAGCCCATAGGCCGAGGTGTCCTGCGAGATGACCAGTAACTCGCGCACCCCTGCCTCGACCAGCTTTTCGGCCTCGCGGATCACGGCATGGGCCGGACGGCTGACCAGACGGCCGCGCATATCGGGAATGATGCAGAACTTGCAGGCGTGGTTGCAGCCCTCGGATATCTTCAGATAGCTGTAATGGCGCGGCGTCAGCCTGACGCCCGAGGCCGGAAGCAGGTCGATGAAAGGGTCGGGGCTGGGCGGTACCGCGTGATGAACGGCATCCAGCACCTGCTCATATTGCTGCGGTCCGGTCACCGCCAGCACGCTGGGATGTGCGCCAGTGATATATTCCGGTTCGGCGCCAAGGCAGCCGGTAACGATGACCTTGCCATTCTCGGCCAGAGCCTCGCCGATCGCTTGCAACGATTCCGCCTTGGCGCTGTCCAGAAACCCGCAGGTATTCACGATCACCGCACCCGCGCCCTTATAGTCGGGGCTGATGGCATAACCCTCGGCGCGCAGGCGGGTCAGGATGCGCTCACTATCCACCAGCGCCTTGGGGCAGCCAAGGCTGACCATGCCAATGGTGGGCTGGCCCTCTCTTCGACTGGTGTCAAAGATGGGCGCAGGGGCTAGATCGGGGCGCAACAGGGGCGGGTTCTGGCTCATGCGCGGCATATAATGCGGGTCGCGGCGCTTGTTAAGCGCCAAGCGTTGCTCGCCGGAACGTCATTTGGTCCTGGGCGTTCGGCAGGGCATAGCAAAGGACATGAAGATGCGCCTTCTTACCAACCGCCTTGCTGCCGCGCTGGCCCTGATGCTGGGGCTTGGCGCCACGATCACCGCCCTGCCCGGCATGTCCGAGGCTCAGGCCCGGGGCCGGGGTCAGCCTATCGTGATCATGAACGACAAGGGCGGCAATGTCGTAAAGACGATCCGCCACCGCAACCGTCTGGTTGCCAGCGGCCGCCCGGTCGAAATCCGGGGCTATTGCCGCTCGGCCTGCACCATCTACATCACCATGCCCAATGCCTGCCTCAGCCCCAGGGCGACGGTCGGCTTTCACGCCCCGCGTCTGCCCGGCACCACCATTATCCCGCCGGTGGTCGATGAGTTGATGGCCCAGTTCTATCGCAACGGCATCCTGCGCAAATGGAACAGCGAGTGGAAATATTCGCTCAAAATGCACAAGATCTCGGCCCGGGAATATGTGCGGCTGGACCCGCAGACCCGCCTGTGCCGCAAATAAAAAAGGGGCGGCCTGCGCGGCTGCCCCGATCGTTAACCCCCTGCCCGCTGGCGGTCATTCCCGCAGGCGCCATCCTGTCAGAAAGATCCAGCGGATGATTGCCATGCAGATCAGGATCATCAGCCCCACTGCGATAAGCGACAGCCCGACCGGCACATCGGCAAGACCGAAAAAGCTCCAGCGAAAGCCCGAGATCAGGTAAAGCACCGGGTTCAGCTTAGCGACCCCTTCCCAGAAAGGCGGCAGCATCGAGGCCGAATAGAAAGCGCCGCCAAGGAACACCAGCGGCGTGATGACCATCATCGGCACGATCTGCAGCTGTTCAAAGTTCTTGGCCCAAAGCCCGATGATAAAGCCCAAAAGCGAAAACCCAAGCGCGGTCAGGAACAGAAAGGCCAGCATCCAGAACGGATGCGCAATATGGACGCCGTTGAACCAAAAGCTGGTCAACAGGATCACCAGCGCGATCATCACCGCCTTGGTGGCAGCCGCACCGACAAAGCCCAGCGTCACCTCGATCCAACCGGTCGGAGCAACAAGGATCTCATAGATCGTTCCCGAAAATTTCGGGAAATAGATGCCGAAACTGGCATTGGCCACCGATTGCTGCAGGACGGTCAGCATCATCAGCCCCGGCACGATAAATGCGCCATAGGGCACGCCCTCAATCGCCTGGATCCGGCCACCGATAGCCGCACCGAAGACGACGAAATACAGCACCGTGGACAGCACCGGCGAGGCGAGCGATTGCCAGACCGTGCGGAAAAAGCGCGCCATTTCATGGCCAAAGATAGCGCGGGCGGAACGCCAGTTCATGCGGTTTCCTCCTCGAGCAAGGACATGAAGATTTCTTCGAGGCTGCTTTGCTTGGTCGATACATCGCGCACGGCAATGTCACGTTCAGCCAGATCGGCCAGCAGGCGGGCGATGCCGGTACGCTCGGCCCGGGTGTCATAATCATAGCCCATCTCACGCCCATCCGCCGAAAGCGTCAGACCCCGCGCCGCAAGTTCGGCCGGCAGGGTCGCAAGCGGCACGTCCAGCGCGATGGTCAGATGTTTTTTACCGAATTCTCCCATCAGCTCATCCTTGGGCTTGACCAGCAACAGCTCGCCTCGGTTGATGACGCCGATACGGTCAGCCATATCCTCGGCCTCTTCCAGATAATGCGTGGTCAGGATGATGGTCACGCCGTCGTTGCGCAGTTCCTGCACCCCCTGCCACATTTCGCGCCGCAGGGTGACGTCGACCCCGGCAGTGGGTTCATCCAGAAACAGCACCTTGGGCCTGTGTGACAACGCTTTTGCAATCAGCACCCGGCGCTTCATCCCGCCCGACAGTTCGCGTGTGCGGGCATCGCGCTTGTCCCAAAGCGCAAGGCTGCGCAACAGCTTTTCAATATAGGCCTCGTCCGGCGGCGCACCGTAAAGGCCGCGGGTAAAGCGCACGCAGTCGATAACCTTTTCAAAGGGCTCAAGTGCGATTTCCTGCGGCACCAGCCCGATAAGCTTGCGCGCCGCGCGCCAGTCCCTGCGAATGTCATGCCCGCCGACGCGCACCGTGCCACCGCTTGGCACGACAAGCCCGCAGATGATCGAGATCATCGTTGTCTTGCCCGCTCCGTTCGGGCCAAGCAGGGCAAGGATCTCGCCCTCGCTGATCTGCAACGAGACATCGTTCAGCGCCACCGTGCCGCTGTCGTAGCGTTTGGACAAATGATCAATGTCGATGATCGGACGCATTCCGTCCTCCTGTTTCGGCCCAAAGACCCGCGAATCCGCCGGGCAGGTTGGACCGCAACCGCCGGTCGGTGCAATGGTAAAACGTTTTGGCCTGACCCTGCGTCAGCCAGCCGGGCGAACGCCGCCCGCCTCGGCCAGCAGGCGATCGCTGGCGCTTTCAATACTGGCCTCAAGCGCCTCCATCACCTCGTCGGCACGGGGACCAGCAGGCAGCGGAGGCAGGAATTCGATCACCGTGGTACCGCCACGGATCGGAATACCGCGCTTGGGCCAGAACAGGCCACAGTTCACCGCAACCGGATGGACAGGCAGGCCGGTGGCCCGCTGAATCAGCGCCGCGCCATGCTTGTAGGGCAGCTTATGTCCCGGACGGGTCCGGGTGCCCTCGGGATAGATGATCAGCTGACCCAGCCCCTCGGGGCGGGCGCGGGCGATCTCGATCCCAGAGATGATCTGCTTCATCGCCTCTTTGCCGCGGGCGCGGTCGATGGGAATGCAACCGACCTTACGGGCAAACCAGCCCATGATCGGCACGCGCAGCACCTCGCGCTTCATCACGAAAGCGCGGCGGGGACAGGCGCGGGCAAGCGCAAGAATGTCGAGAAAGCTTTGATGCTTTGAGGCGACGATACAATCGCCCACCGGAGGCGTGCCGCGATATTCGACCCGCACCCCAAGGATCAGCCGCGCAGCACCCAGCATCTGGCCCAGCCAGACGCTTGCGACACGCTGGGCGCGTTCCGGGCGGACCAGCACCTGCGGCAGGCCCCAAAGGCCCAGCACCAACGTCACCAGCGCCGCGTAAAGGTAGTAGATCACCGCCAGCGGCCAGTCGAGAACCGAGGCTTTCCGCGGGTGATAAAGGCTCATCAGCGCACCTCGCGCAGCATCTTCAGCGCCGCCCAACGCGTGGCGACAAATCCGATCCCGGCAGCGCAAAGCGGGATCAGCAACGGCCAAAGCCAGCCCCAGCCATGAAAGCCAAGCCCGGTCAGGAACCCACCCGCCTGATCGACCGAGGGCAGCGCCCAGATCGCCGCCATGCCCAGCACCATACCTGCGACGGACCCCATGGCGGCGCGACGGGTAAAGCGGCGTACAAAGGCCGTGGCGATGGTGATGTCGCGCGCACCGATCAGCCGCAACACCCGGATCACCTGCCCGTTCGCCGCCAGCGCCGCCTTGGCGGCCAGTGTGATCATCGCCCCCGAAGCCGCCGCGATCAGCAGCAGTGAAAAAAGCCCAAGCACGCGCAACCGCGTCGCGGCCGAGACCAAAGGCTGGCGCCAGCGGGTATGATCGTCCAGCACCGCGCCCGGCGCCTCACCCTGCAGACGCAGGCGCAGCGCCTCGGCGTCAAAGCCGTCGCGGTCCTCGGTCACTTCGATCAGCCGGGGCACGGGCAGCGCCTCGACCGGGACGTCAGGACCAAACCAGGGCTCAAGCAGCTGTTCGACCTCGCTGTCGGGCAAAAGCCGGGCTTCGGCGATACCGGGCGTGGTCTTGAGCACCTCCATCACCGTGGCGGTCTGCTCATCAAGCTGATTTTCGGGGGCTGCGATTCGTACAGTCACGGTCTGCGCAAGTTCGGTCGACCACCGCTCGGCCAGACGTCCTGTCGCCAGCGCCAGCGCCAGCGCAAAGACCGCCAGAAAGGCCATGGCTGCTGCCGAGAACACCGTCAGCTGCGCGGTGAACCCGGTCGGAGGCACGACGCGATCGGTTCCCGCCGGGTCAGGGCGGGTCAGCCCGCGCCACAAGGTCGCCAGATCCAGCGATTTCAGGTCGGGTTTCTTCACAGGTCCGCTCCTGCCAGTTGCAGCCTTTTGCCCGCGATGCGCAGCACCCGCGCCTGCACCTGCTGTTTGGCAGCACGGATCAGGTTCAGGTCATGGGTGGCAATCAGCACCGCCTTGCCCGAACGGTTCAGCTCGATCAAGAGCTGCAAGAGCCGCATCGACATATCCCAATCAAGGTTGCCGGTCGGTTCATCCGCCAGAATCAGGTCGGGCGACATGATGACGGCACGGGCAAGCGCCGCGCGCTGCCTCTCACCCCCCGACAGTTCGGGCGGCCGGGCGCGAGCGTGGCCCGAAAGCTGAACCCAGGCAAGCAGATCCCCCAGCGCAGCCATATCGACCTGCTGACCCGAAACGATCAGCGGCAGAGCGATGTTTTCAGCCACCGGCAGGTGGTCCAGAAACTGGGTATCCTGGTGCACCACCCCGACCCGGCGACGCAGCGCCGCAATGCCATCGCGCGACAGGCCGCGCACATCCTGACCAAAGGCGGTCATCCGCCCGGCGGTCGGCAAAAGATCGGCATAACAAAGCCGCAGGAATGTCGTCTTGCCCGCCCCCGACGGGCCGGTCAGGAAATGGAACGAGCCCGGCTGTAGTGTCAGCGACATATCGGCCAACAGCGGATCGTTGCCGCTGTAACCGAAGGACAGGTTCTGCATCTCGATCACTGGTGGTCCCTTTCCGTGCGGGCTGCTTGGCGCGCGGTTCCTGGCTTGATAGAACAGTCCCGCGGCGAATGCGAGACGCCCGCATCATCGAAACAGCCCCGTCCGGAGCCGAAAGACCCGCCCATGCGCCTTACCTGCCCCCGCTGCGCGGCTCAGTACGAGATCGCGGAATCTGCCATTCCCCCTGCGGGACGCGAGGTCGAATGTTCGGCCTGCGGACATGTCTGGCGTCAGGCAAGGGCGGAAAAATCTGTGGTGAACCCTGTCCGCCCGCTGTCGGCCACGGCATCAGCGGGGGGCGATTCCGCCACCTCTGCGGTATTGAGCAGGCCGCTGGACGAATCGGTTCTGTCAATCCTGCGCGAAGAGGCTGAGCGTGAAATGCGTGCCCGCGCCACCGAACAGCGTGCCGCTGCAGCCGATCACAATCCCGCGACAGCCGAGCCTGAACCCCATCAGAAACCGCCCGCGACCGCCCCCGAGATCCCGGAAGCGGTCGAGCCGGCCAGTGACTGGCCCGCAACCACGGTGACCGGAACCGAATCTGCACCACCCGTCGACAAGCCGACGAGCCATCCAGCCGGGCAACCAGATGCCCCCGCTCCCACCGAACCCGCGGAAACCATGCAGGCCGGGCCCGAACCCGACTGGCCCGACTCGATAGCCCCGGCTTTGCCCGATGCCGAAGAGCTGGCGGCGACGCTGACCCGTCCGCTTATCCAGCCCTCAGCAGCACCGGACAACGCCGAGGCCAGTTACCCGGCAAAAGATGAGGATGAGGCACCCGTATCTCTGGGCAGCCCCCTGCTTCGCCCTGCGGCAGAGATTGAGCCAGCGGCTGTAGAATCGGCACCCTCACCGCCGCGTCCTGCGCCTGTACCAGCACTGATCCCGCAGCCGCGCCGCTCTTCGGGCTATGGCGCGGGCTTTGGTCTTGCGGTGCTTCTGGCATTGGGACTTGTTGCGCTTTACGCGCTGACGCCCCGGCTGACGGCGGGCACCGAAGGCGGCATTCTGACCGAATGGCGTGAACAGGTCGATCGCGGCCGACTTTGGCTGCACGATCGCATTCTTGGCGAATAGCCCTTAAAAATTCTCCAGCAGACGGCCCAGATAATCACGCTCATCCCGCGGACGCTCTCGTTCGCCGCTGCGGCGGCGGATCTCGTCCTGCAGCTCGCGCGCCTTGCGTGAGGGGTCCGTCCCCTCGGCCAGAGGATCGCCGGTTGTGATTGAGCCACCATCGCCCGACAAGGACCGGCCCAGAGGATCGGTCTGCGGACGGCGGTCATAGGGCTGCGCCAGCCCGCGCTGACCGCGCGGATCGCCCGACGGCCCCTCGGGTCCATCCTGCTGGCCGCCCTGCTGTGGCGCGCCCTCCTGCCCCTGCTGCTGATCACGCGCCATCATGTCGCCAAGCGCGCGCATACCCTCACGCATGGATTGCAGGGCCTGCGCCTGCCCCTCCATCGCACCCCCTGCATCACCGCGACGCAAGGCATCCTCGGCCTCTTCCATCGCGCGCCCGGCCTCGTCGAGCTGACGCCGTGCCTCTTCGCCCTGAGGCGTGCCGCGACCGGGCAAAAGACCGCGCTGCCGGCCCAGGTCCTCGCGCAGCGCACGCTGGCGGTCGGCAAGCGACTGGTTTTCCTGATCGCCTTGCTGGCTCTGCTGGTCCTCACCCTGCATCCATTGACCGAACTGGTTCTGCATCTGGCGCATCGCCTCGTCGGCCAGCTTCTGCTGGTCCCGCAGCGTCTCGGCCAACCGGTCCGAGGGCCGCTGACGACCACCCGAGCCGCCCTCGGACTCGGTCACGCGCATGTTCTGCATCATGCGGTTGAACTGTTCGAGCAGCTCTTGCGCCTCGGCCATACGGCCTTCGTTCATCAGGCGCTGGATCTCATCCATCATCTGCTGGATCTGGTCGCCGGTGATGGTCTGATTGTTCCGGGGTGAGCGGCCGAACCGTTCGGAAGGATCCGTGCTCTGCTGCTGCGCCAGCATATCCAGATATTCATCGGTCGCCTGTTTCAGCTCATTCATCAGGCGCTGGACCTCATCGGGGCTGGCGCCATTGCGAATCGCCTCCGATAGCCGCTCTTGCGCCTGCTGCATCCGCTCAAGCGCATCGGCAAGCCCGCCATCCTCAAGCGCCACCGCCGCATCCCACAGGACCTGCGCCAGCTTGTTGCGTGCTTCTTCGGTCAGTTCACCGGATTCGAGCGTACCGATAACGCCGTGCAGACCCTGATAAAGCTCCTGATCCATAAAGCCGTCGGGCTGCCAGCTTGCCGCACGCAGGATCTGTGCACTACGGCGCATATTCTCGCGCGACCACAGCAGATCACGCCGCACTTCGATCAACGCGGCCGCAAGCGGATCAAAAAAGCGCCGCCCGGGCAGGATCATCTGCATCGGGGCCGAGACGCCCTCTTGCGCGATCCCGTCCTCGACCTTCAGCGAGATGGTAACAGGCAGGTTCGCCCAAGGGTGGCGCGACAGGTCGCTGACCAGCCGCCCCCGGATCTCATTGCGATTGCCGCTTGCAGGCAGAGGCAGATCAAGCGCCACCGCGTCGCGCGGCTCAGGCTCAACCGCAAGGCCAAAGCGGCGATCAACCGCGGCAAGGTTCAGCGTGATCACAGCCTGCCCCGCCGCTATGCCATTGTCGTCACTGGCAGTAAAATCCTGCACCAGACGCCCGTCAGCGCGCCGTTCGGGTGCCTTGCCGGGCTGCACCTCGGGCGCAGCATCGGGCAGAACGGTCACATCGAAACGGCGGCCCGAAACCTCGATCACGCCGTCACGTTCAGCCATGAACTCTGGTGCGGCAGGGTCGCCACCCGGCACCGCAGCACCAATGTCCTGCGTGATCTCGCCCCCCTCGCCATAAAGCCGGAAGCTTAGCTTTGAACCTTTGGGCAGTTCCAGCAACTGCCCCTCGGGCAATGCGTTCAGGTAAAGCGTCGGGCGGCGGGTATAGGCTGGCGGCTCGGCCCAGCCCTCCCATGAAGGCGCGGATTCAGTCTCTGGTCGTTCGGCAAGCTGGGGGCGAAACGTCGCGCCAAGGGCAGCAAGCCCCTGTCCCAGCTGACCTGCCGGGGCAAAGATCAGCGCCATGACCAGCGCCACCATCCCGGCAAGCCGCAACCCGGCGGGATCGCGCCAGCGCAGCCGCGCATCAGGTGCGACTGGCCGCGCGGCAAGGGCAGTGGCCCGCATCCGCGCAAGATGGGCGCGCCACAGCGCATCCGCCCCCTCATCCCCGGCACCGACTGCAACGCGGTCACGCAGGGCGGACAAGGGACGTCCGGGCAGGGTAAGATCAACGCGCAGCCGCGCTGCCTCGGCCGAAGGGCGGCGAAAGCGCCAGATGCCCCAGCCCGCCGCCGCGACAACGGCCAGTGCGACAAAGCCAATAAGCCACAAAAGCGCGCGTGATGAGAAAAGATCGGTCACGCCAAAGGCCAGCGCCGCAAGCGTCAGCGCAACGATCAGCGCCAAAGGCCAGAAGGCGGCGGCCAAAGCCTCCCACCACATGCCGGCGCGGGTCAAAGCGACCGCGCGCGCGATCCGGCGCTGTTCAGCTGGCGTCATTGCCCCGCCCCCTCATTCTTTCGTGGACAAATATCCCACGAAGGCCCGGGAGAGTGGACCCCCTGGCCAGAGCGGCACGGGATTGAGCGATCAGAGCCATTCCGGGATGGTATCGCGTCCCAGCATTTCCTCAAGCGTCGGTCGCGCACGGATGACGGCGAATTGATCGCCATTGACCAACACCTCGGGCACCAGCGGGCGCGAGTTGTACTCCGAGGCCATCACCGCTCCATAGGCCCCGGCCGAGCGCAGCGCCACCAGATCTGCGGGCGCCAGCGTGGGAAGCTGAGTCCCCTTCTGGAAGGTGTCGCCGGTTTCGCAGACCGGACCGACCACGTCGTAGGGCGCAACCTCGGTTCCCGGCGCAGCCTCGCGCACCGGAACGATGTCGTGATGGGCCGAATACATCGCCGGACGGATCAGATCGTTCATGGCGGCATCCAGAATCAGGAAATCCCGCCCCTCACCCTCTTTCAGATAGATGACCGAGGACAAAAGTATACCGGCATTGCCCGCGATATTGCGACCGGGCTCAATCTCGATCTCGCAGCCCAGATCGCCAACCGCATCGCGGATCACCTGTCCGTATTCGATGGGCAGAGGCGGCGCGTTATTGTCGCGGCGATAGGGAATCCCCAGCCCCCCGCCCATGTCGAGCCGGGTGATCTGATGTCCGTCGGCGCGCAGCGCGCGGGTCAGGTCGGCCATTTTGGCATAGGCCTGCCGGTAAGGTTCAAGATCGGTCAGCTGGCTGCCGATATGCATGTCGAGGCCGACCACCTTTATCCCGGGCAGACGCGCGGCATTGGCATAGACTTCGCGCGCGCGGGCGATTGGAATGCCGAACTTGTTTTCCGATTTGCCGGTGGCAATCTTTTCATGCGTCCTGGCATCCACGTCGGGGTTGACACGCACGGCGATCGGCACCTCGACCCCCATCGAAACTGCAACGCGGGACAAAACCTCAAGCTCGGGCTCGGATTCGACGTTGAACTGGCGGATGCCGCCTTCCAGCGCCATGCGCATCTCGGCCTCGGTCTTGCCGACGCCTGAAAAGACGATCCGTTCGCCCGGCACGCCCGCCGCCCGCGCCCGGGCGTATTCCCCGGCCGAGACGATATCCATGCCCGCGCCCAGGTCACCCAGAAGCTTGAGCACAGCGATATTCGAGTTCGCCTTGACCGCGAAACAGACCAGATGATCGGTCCAGTTCAGCGCCTGCTGGAACAGCCGGAAATGGCGGGTCAGCGTCGCGGTCGAATAGACATAGACCGGGGTTCCGACCTCGGCCGCGATACGGCTCAGCGACACCTCTTCGGCATGAAGCCAGCCATCGACATAGTTAAAGTGATCCATCAGGCGATCCTGCGAGAGCGGATGAATAAATAAAGCGGCAGCGCGCAACCAAGTCCCAGCGCCAGCGCCGGCAGCGTCAGAAGCGCGATCCAGTTGCGGCGTTGCATTGTCTCGATCACACACCAGAAGGCCAGCGTAGCATGAGCGACAAGATCCGACCCCCCGGCCCCACGCCACAACACCTCGCCCCGCCATAACGCCAGGGCCGCGCCAAAAAGCGTAAGCCCCGCCCAGACCAGCCGGACCGGTGTCAGCTCAGAGCTTCGAGACGACACCGATCTGCGCCTCTCCGCTGATATGCAGCCCCGGTTCGGGGGTGGGTTCGGGCCGGGTCGGCGGGCCATCCACACCGCAGGCGGCCAGAGTGGCCAAAATCAGCGCGAACAGCGCAAACAGCAGGGGTTGCGTCATGCGATCTCTCCCAGTTTCTGCTTCCAGCGCGCGATCTGGGCGCGAACCTGCGCCGGAGCGGTGCCGCCATAGCTGGTGCGCGAGGCGACGGAATTATGCACGCCAAGCACGCCATAGATATCCGCGGTGATTGCGGGATGGACCGACTGCATCTGCTCAAGCGACAGATCGGGCAGGTCGATCCCCTGTTTCTCGGCCATGGCAACCAATGCACCCGTGACGTGATGGGCATCGCGGAAGGGCAAGCCGGCCTCGCGCACCAGCCAGTCAGCAAGACCGGCCGGGGCCGAAAACCCCGCCCCGGCAGCCGCTTCGAGCCGCTCGCGATTCGCGGTCAGGTCCGACAGCATCCCTGTCATCGCCGCCAGTGCCAGCATCAGGTTGTCGGCGGCGTCAAAGACCTGTTCCTTATCCTCTTGCATGTCCTTGGAATAGGCCAGGGGCAGGCCCTTCATCACCACGAACAATGCCACCGCTGCGCCAAGAATGCGGCCGATCTTGGCCCGGATCAGCTCGGCCGCGTCGGGGTTCTTTTTCTGCGGCATGATCGACGAGCCAGTCGAGAAACGATCCGACAGCGTGACAAAGCGGAACTGGGCCGAGGACCAGATCACCAGCTCTTCGGCCAGCCGCGACAGATGGACCGCGCAGATCGCCGAGGCCGAAAGGAACTCCAGCGCGAAATCCCGGTCGCTGACCGCATCAAGGCTGTTCGCCATCGGCCGGTCAAAGCCCAGCGCCCGCGCCGTCGCCTCGCGGTCGATGGGAAAGCTCGTCCCGGCAAGCGCCGCCGCACCAAGGGGCGATTCATTCATCCGCCGCCGCGCATCCTCAAAGCGTGACAGGTCGCGGCCGAACATCTCGACATAGGCCATCATGTGATGACCCCAGGTAACGGGCTGGGCGGTCTGCAGGTGGGTAAAGCCCGGCATCACCCAATCCGCGCCCCGCTCGGCCTGCGACAAAGCAGCGCGGATCAGCGCGCCAAGCCCCTCGATTGCCGCATCGCATTGCCCGCGCACCCACAGGCGAAAATCCGTCGCCACCTGATCATTACGCGAACGGGCCGTGTGCAGGCGGCCCGCCGGCTCTCCGATCAGCTCTTTCAGGCGTGATTCCACGTTCATGTGGATATCTTCCAGCGCGGTCGAAAAGGGAAAATCGCCCTTCTCGATCTCTGACAAGACCGTGAGCAGCCCTTCCCCGATCGCCTCGGCATCGCTAGTGCTGATGATGCCTTGCGCGGCAAGCATCGCTGCATGGGCGCGGCTGCCCCGGATGTCCTGGGCATAAAGCCGCTGGTCGAAGCCGATCGAGGCGTTGATTGCCTCCATGATCGCGTCCGGGCCTGCGGCGAAACGTCCGCCCCACATCTGGTTAGCGGTGCTGCTGGGCTGCTCGGTCATGACTTGTCCTTCGGGGGGTGAAATGCGTTGGCTGGTTCTTTATACGGCGCTGCTCTTTGGTGCAAATGCCGCTTTCGCGGGGGAAATCGACTGGCAGGCCGCCAGTGATGGCGGGCTGGCCAAGCTGACCCGGACCGAGCCGGTGGCCGTGCCCGAAACCACCTTTACCGACCCCGAGGGCGGCACCCACAGCCTTGCCGACTGGAAAGGCAAAGTGGTGCTGTTGAATTTTTGGGCGACCTGGTGCGCGCCCTGCCGCGAAGAGATGCCTTCGCTGGACGCGTTGCAGGCCGAAATGGGCGGCGAGGATTTCGAGGTCGTCGCCATCGCCGCGGGCCACAACCCACCGCCAGCCGTGCGCAAGTTTCTGGATGAGGAAAACATCACCAACCTGCCCGTGCGCCTGGACCCGCGCCAACAGCTTGCGCGCCAAATGGGTGTGATGGGTATGCCGGTAACGGTACTGATCGACCGCGACGGCAATGAAATAGCGCGACTGATCGGCGGGGCGGACTGGTCGTCCGACACCGCCAAAGAGCTGATCAGGCAGGCGATAGCGCCTTGATCCGGGCGTGGCAGGGACAGCCTGTCATGTGATCGTTGACCAGCCCGCAGGCCTGCATGAAGGCATAGGTGATCACCGGTCCGCAAAAGTTGAAACCACGCTTTTTCAACGCCTTGGACATCGCCTCTGATTCTGCGGTCTTGACGGGCACATCGCTCATGGCGGCGAAATGGTTCTGGATCGGCCGCCCGCCGACAAAGGACCAGATAAAGGGCGAAAACCCCTCGCTTTCCTCAATCTCAAGAAACAGCCGCGCGCTTTTGACCGCCGCCTCGATCTTGCCGCGATGGCGGATGATGCCGGGGTTTTGCAGAGCGCGGGCCATCTCGGCCTCTTCCCAGACGGCGACACGCTCAGGGTCAAATCCCTCGAAAACCTCGCGAAAAGTCTCGCGCTTGCGCAGGATGGTGATCCAGCTCAGCCCGGCCTGAAAACCGTCCAGCACCAGCTTTTCCCACAATGCCCGCGAATCATATTCGGGCACGCCCCATTCGTGGTCGTGATAGGCGACATATAGCGGGTCTGACCCGCACCAGGCACAGCGTTTGATCACATCAGGCAAGGAAACGTTAACCTCGAATTGAGAAAGCAGACAGAGTTTACGCGATGTTAGGACATCATCGCCAGAGTTCCGACAATGACAGGAGCTTGGCATGACCGACAATACCGATTCACTTCAGAAGGCGGACTCTCCGCTGGATTTCATTGTCAATGAACAATCGCGGGTGACGATGGCCTCCGTACGGCGGGCGGTATCGCGCGGGGATGGGGTTCTGGCCTTTCAGCCGGTGGTGCGGGCCGACAGTCCCGACCGCGCCGCCTTTCACGAAGGGCTGATCCGAATCATCGACGAAACCGGTCGGATCGTGCCGCTAAGGGATTTCATGCCACTGGCGGAAACCACTGAACTGGGACGTCAGATCGACTGCCTGTCCCTGTCTTTGGGGCTAAAATCGCTTGCACAGGAACCCTCTTTGCGGCTGTCGATCAACATGTCGGCGCGCTCGATCGGCTATTCTCCATGGCTGCGCATCCTGCAACAGGGCCTTGCCGGTAACGACAGCATCGGTGAACGGCTGATCCTTGAGATCACCGAAAGCTCGGCCATGGGCCTGCCTGAACCGGTCGATCGCTTCATGCACGAACTTCAATCGCACGGTGTCAGTTTTGCCCTGGACGATTTTGGCGCGGGCTATACCTCGTTCCGCTACCTGCGGGATTTCTGTTTCGACATGATCAAGATCGACGGGCAGTTTATCCGCGACATTGCCCAGACACGTGACAATCAGGTGCTGGCACGGGCGCTGCAATCCATCGCGCGCCATTTTGACATGTTCACCGTCGCAGAATCGGTCGAGACAGCCGAAGATGCGGCCTTCCTGATCGAAATGGGGGTCGATTGCCTGCAAGGGTATTATTTCGGCGCGCCAACCATCGTACCGCCGTGGAAATCCCCCGGCACACAGGCGCATCGCAAATAGGGCAGCGCCAGTCAGTTGAAAGGGCCGCACAATAATCGCGCCCTGCTCTCGTCCGCGTTTCGCCCTGCCAGCACCCCACGCCTTCCCGGTCGCAGCCCGAAACCCGCCCCTGCGTGATCCGCCAAGCAGCGCTGCCCGGTCGGCAAGACACCGAACCATCTGACAATGCGCCAGGCCGTTGCTGCAGCGTGGAGTTCGCTTGACCTTGAGTAACGAAACAGGAAACAGTTTGGCTGTAACCGATTGTCCCGGCCATCAGCGAAGGAGCCTGTCATGACCAAAGCCGTAATTGTTTCCGCAGCCCGCACACCCGTCGGAAGCTTTCTGGGATCCTTTGCGAACATCCCCGCGCATGAGCTGGGTGCCATTGTGCTGAAAGCCGTGGTCGAACGCGCAGGCGTCGATCCGGCCGAAATTTCGGAAACCATTTTCGGCCAGGTGCTGACCGCCGGTCAGGGTCAGAACCCCGCCCGTCAGGCGCATATCAAAGCTGGCTTCCCGCAAGAATCCGCTGCCTGGACGATCAACCAGGTCTGCGGTTCTGGCCTGCGCTCGGTCGCGCTGGCGGCACAGCAGGTGATCCTTGGCGATGCCACCGTCGTTGCAGCAGGCGGGCAAGAGTCGATGTCGCTTGCCCCCCATGCCGCCTTTATCCGCGCCGGGCAGAAAATGGGCGACATGAAAATGCTCGACACGATGATCAAGGATGGGCTCTGGGACGCTTTCCACGATTATCACATGGGCACCACGGCCGAGAATGTGGCTGCGAAATGGGGCATCACGCGCGAGGCGCAGGACGAATTCGCGGTCAATTCGCAAAACAAGGCCGAAGCCGCGCAAAAAGCCGGAAAGTTCGCCGATGAAATCGTGCCGGTGACGATCAAGACCCGGAAAGGCGACACGGTAACTGATGCCGATGAATACATCCGCCACGGCGCAACACTGGATGCGATGCAAAAGCTTCGCCCCGCCTTTAGCAAAGAGGGCACGGTTACCGCAGGCAATGCCTCGGGCCTGAATGACGGCGCGGCCGCTGTGCTGGTGATGACCGAGGAAGAGGCCGCGCGCCGTGGTCTGACGCCGCTCGCCCGCATCGCCTCTTATGCGACAGCCGGCGTCGATCCGCAGATCATGGGCACCGGTCCGATCCCCGCCAGCCGCAAGGCTTTGGAAAAGGCCGGCTGGTCGGTTAGCGATCTGGATCTGGTCGAGGCGAACGAAGCCTTTGCCGCTCAGGCACTTGCCGTGAACCGCGACATGGGCTGGGATCCGGCCATCGTCAACGTGAACGGCGGCGCCATCGCCATCGGCCACCCGATCGGTGCTTCGGGCTGCCGCATCCTGAACACGCTGCTTTTCGAAATGAAGCGCCGCGATGCAAAGAAAGGCCTTGCCACGCTGTGCATAGGCGGCGGCATGGGCGTTGCCCTGTGTCTTGAGCGTCCCTGACCGTCAGGAAGTCACGCAAAAGGTGTGCGCAACTATCTTGCGCACACCAGCCTTGTTCGGTAACACAATTTCAAGACCATTTTCAGAGGGGGACGAAAAATGGCAAAAGTAGCCCTTGTTACCGGTGGTTCGCGCGGTATTGGCGCGGCAATTTCAAAGGCGCTGAAGGAGGCAGGCTATATTGTTGCGGCAAACTATGCTGGCAATGACGACGCCGCCCGCACCTTTACTGAAGAAACCGGTATCAAGACCTACAAATGGTCGGTGGCGGATTACGACGCCTGCGCCGCAGGCATCAAACAGGTCGAGGAGGAGCTTGGCCCCATCGCGGTACTGGTCAATAACGCCGGGATCACGCGTGACGCGATGTTTCACAAAATGACCCAGCAGCAGTGGAAAGAGGTAATCGACACCAACTTGACCGGTCTTTTCAACATGACCCATCCGGTCTGGTCCGGGATGCGTGACCGCAAGTTCGGCCGCATCGTCAACATCAGCTCGATCAATGGTCAGAAAGGGCAGGCAGGGCAGGCGAATTATTCCGCCGCCAAAGCGGGCGACATCGGCTTTACCAAGGCACTGGCGCAAGAGGGCGCGCGTGCCGGGATCACCGTAAATGCGATCTGCCCGGGCTATATCGGCACAGAGATGGTCCGCGCCATCGACGAAAAAGTTCTGAATGAGCGCATCATCCCCCAGATCCCGGTCGGTCGTCTGGGCGAACCGGAAGAGATCGCCCGCTGCGTTGTCTTCCTGGCCTCGGATGACGCGGGATTTATCACCGGCGCAACCATCAGCGCCAATGGCGGACAGTATTTCTCCTGATACGCGGCCCTGAAAGGCAACGGCCCACGAAATCTCGTGGGCCGTTTCTTATTTCGCTGGTTATGCCGGGGGCAGGTTCCCCCGTCCCGTGTCGCTGAATCAATGCGACAGGCGAGAAATCTCTTCCTTGAGGCGAAGTTTTTCCTTCTTCATCCGGGCGATGATGAGGTCATCCATGCCGGGGCTGCGATGCGCGGCCTCGATAGCGTCCGACAGCGACTGATGTTTGCGGCGAAGCTCCTGCACATGGGATTCAACCGACATTTCGTCCTCCTCTTGGATTGATCGAACCAGAGGATTGCAACACAGAATCGTCACATTGTCACCGAAAATTCGGCACCCCGAGCGAAAGTGCCGCACCCCCGCGTAAAACCGCCTGTGCGGCCTCGGTCAGGTCCTCTTCATCGGCGGAATGTAACGGTTTTGCATGCATGACAAAGGGTGGCAGCAGGCGCAGCGGCGCCCGCGCGCCCTTACGGGCCAGAACAATAACACGCCCCGCCTCGCGCCCCTCACGCGCCGCGACCGGCAGCACAGTGATCGCCCCCGCCGCCCCTCCCAGCGCCGAGAGAATCACCGCCAGCCGATCCGCCCGCTGGATCAGGGTGATCCACCCCCCCGGCTGCAGCCGGCGCAGCCCGGCCGCAATCCACAGCCCAAGCGGCGTTTCTTCGTGCCGGGCGCGGCTGCGGCCCGCATCAGGCGCCAAGGTGCCATCGGTGAAATAGGGCGGGTTGGCGATGACGTGATCAAAACTCTGGCTGCGCAGGGCGGTTGGCATCTGCGCCAGATCGCCCTGATGCACCTCAAGCGCAAAGCCGTTTGCTGTGGCATTCTGCGCTGCAAGCTCGGCATAGGCAGGTTGCAGCTCTAACCCGGCAAGCCGCAAACCTGGCACCCGCGCGCCAAGACACAGGATCGCCGCCCCTGCCCCACAGCCCAGTTCAAGCACCGATTCGCCCGCACGCGCCGGACAGGCAGCGGCCAGCATCACCGCATCCGCCCCGGCGCGATAACCGCGCATGGGCTGACGGATGCGCAGCCGACCACCAAGAAAGCCGTCCTCTCGCAGTTCAGTCATGATGGATGCGATTGTCCCGCAGGATCGCCCGCGCCATGAACAGGTCACGGTCCGCCACCATCAGCCGCCGGGGCAGGATGCCGAGCGATCCTTCAAGCACGCTCATGTGCTGGTCCAAAGGAAAGGACTGGATCCCCTCGGCCGCCAAAAGGTCGGCGGCGCGGGTGATCAGCAGCGGATCGGTGGTGCGCAGAAGCTCTTTCATGACCCCGGAAAGCTACGCCCCTGTTGCGAATGTGTCCATGGCGTGGCAATGGCTTGCGACGAAAGGGGATCGCTGATGGGCATGAACGAAAACGTTTCCAAGCCGCTGGACCGGCTTTCGGCCGAACTCGCCGGGGATATGGAACGGGTCAATGCGTTGATCCGGTCGCGCATGGCAAGCCGTCACGCCCCCCGCATCCCCGAGGTCACCGCCCATCTGGTCGAGGCGGGCGGCAAGCGGCTGCGGCCGATGCTGGTGCTCGCAGCTTCACGGCTGTGCGGATACGAGGGTGAGGCGCATGTGCTGCTGGCCGCCGCCGTCGAATTCATCCACACCGCCACGCTTTTGCATGACGATGTGGTCGACGAAAGCGAGCAGCGCCGCGGTCGCCCGACTGCGAACCTTTTGTGGGACAACAAGTCCAGCGTTCTGGTCGGGGATTACCTTTTCGCCCGCAGCTTTCAGTTGATGGCCGAAACCGGCAGCATGGAGGTCATGCATATCCTGTCGAACGCCAGCGCCACCATCGCCGAGGGCGAGGTGTTGCAGCTGACGGCCGCGCAGGACATCACGACCACCGAGGACACCTATATCCAGATCGTGCGCGGCAAGACTGCGGCGCTGTTCTCGGCCGCGACCGAGGCAGGCGCGGTGGTCGCCCACGCCGATAAGACGGTGCAGCAGGCGCTGTTCGGCTATGGCGACGCGCTGGGGATCGCCTTTCAGATCGTCGATGACCTGCTGGACTACAGCGGCTCCTCGACCACCATCGGCAAGAACGTCGGCGACGACTTCCGCGAACGCAAGCTGACCCTGCCGGTGATCAAGGCCATTGCCCGCGCCGATGCGACTGAGCGCGCCTTTTGGGAACGCACGATCGGCAAGGGCCAGCAGGACGAGGCCGATCTGACCACCGCGCTTGAGATCCTGCACCGGCGCGAAGCGCTGGATGCATCGCGCGCCGATGCCATCGCCTGGGCGGAACGGGCCAAAACAGCGCTGCTGGCCACACCGGATCAGCCGCTGCGCCAGATCCTTTCCGACCTTGCGGATTTCGTGGTCTCGCGGCTGTCCTGAGCGCCCGCCATCCACACATGAAAAAGCCCGGCTTTATGCCGGGCTTTTCCTTTGCCTGATGATGCTGCCTTAGCTGTTGTAGGCGCTTTCGCCGTGGGTGGTAACGTCCAGACCCTGACGTTCGTCGCTGTCCGAGACGCGCAGGCCGATCAGCGCCTTGACGATCATCAGCGCGATGAACGAAGCAACCGCCGACCAGATCACCGCCACGATCACACCCAGCGTCTGGGTGGTAACCTGACCGAACATGTCATAGCTCGCCGCGACCGACTCCGTGGCATAATCGTAGATGCCCGACCCACCCAGCGACGGGGCAGCAAAGACCCCCGTCAGGATCGCGCCGACAATGCCGCCGACCCCGTGGATGCCAAAGACATCAAGGCTTTCGTCGATGCCCAGCCTGGCTTTCAGGCTGATGACGAACCACATGCAGATAAAGCCCGTAGCCAGACCGATGACAATGGCGCCCATGGGGCCGACGAAACCAGCCGCCGGAGTGATGCCAACCAGACCGGCAATCGCCCCCGAAACGCCGCCCAGCAGCGAGGGATGACCGCGGAACAGCCACTCACCAAAGGCCCAGGCCAGCGCAGCGGCGGCGGTCGCGACCGTGGTGTTCAGGATCGCCATGGCAGCGGTGCCGGTGGCCTCCATGTTCGAGCCAGCGTTGAAGCCGAACCAGCCGATCCACAGCAGGCAGCCGCCAAGGAAGGTAAAGGGCAGGTTATGCGGGGCCATCAGCTCGCGGCCATAACCAAGGCGGGGACCGACGACCAGCGCAGCGACCAGACCAGCGACGCCAGCGTTGATGTGGATGACGGTGCCGCCGGCAAAGTCCAGATCGCCATGGCCGAACAGATAGCCGCCGGGCGCCTCATAGGCCGAGGGGCCGCCCCACCACCAGACCATATGGGCCATAGGCAGGTAAGAGATAAAGAACCAGATCACCACAAAGGCCAGCACCGCCTGAAACTTCATCCGCTCGACCGTGGCGCCGACGATCAGCGCCGGGGCGATACAGGCAAAGGCCATCTGGAAGATGATGAAGACATATTCCGGCACATAGACATTGGTGGTGAAGGTCTCGGCCAGCGATGAGGTATCAACCCCGGCAAGGAACGCCTTCGAAAGACCGCCGATAAAGGGGGTCAGCCAGGTCGCCTCTTCGGCCGAGCCTGCACCGGTGAAGGCCAGCGAATAGCCAAAGCAGACCCACAGGATCGACATGATGCAGAAGATCGTAAAGACCTGCATCAGCACCGACAGCATGTTCCGCGCCCGGACCAGACCGCCATAGAACAGCGCCAGCCCCGGAATGGACATGGCCATGACCAGAATGGCCGAAACCATCATCCAGGTCGTGTCACCCTTGTCGACGATGGGCGCGACGGTCTCGACCACGGCTTCTACAGTGCCGGCGGGGGCCGCAGCCTCTTGCGCAAGGGCCGGCACCGCCAGCCCGATAAGCGGGAGGGCAAGCGCCGGGATCATGGGTTTGATCGCGGTAGGTCTCATCATGTTTCCTGCACCTTCTTTCTGCGTTGCAGCAGTTCCATGTCCCGGTCAGAAAACCCGCCCCTGCCCCGCTGGCACAAGGTTTGTGCAGCTTTCGGCCGAGCCCGCGCCTCGACTGCCCGAATTTAGGGCATCAACGCCGGGTTCTGCGCCATGTCGCGGCAGTTCACTGATAGGTCATCGCGGTTCTCAAGGCGCGGGCTTTCATGTATCTTGCGCAGCTACAGGCCGGACTACTCGGCTGGGCAGGAAAGCAGGCATGAAGACACCGACCGGCAGGGGCCGCATTGTCGCGGACAAGCGCAATTTCGACCAAGCCCCTCAGAAAACGCAGAAACAGCCCCCACGTCGTTCCGGAAAGCCGCCCAAAAGGCCGCGCCGGGGCAATGTGGTGACGCGCGGAATCGCCGGATTCGTTTTGCTGATCTGGCGGGTAATCTGGGGCTCGTTCTGGCGGCTTGGCCTGACGGTGGCGCTGATTCTCTTTGCCGCAAGCTTTTACTACTACACGACGCTGCCCGAACCTGCGGCGCTTTTCGACGGTCGTGCCCGCGGCTCGGTCACCATGCAGGACAGCGAAGGCCGGGTGTTCGCCTGGCGTGGTGAAACTTTTGGCATGGTCAGCGCCGACAAGATCGCCCCGGTCCTGAAGGACGCGGTGGTTGCGACCGAGGACAAGCGATTCTACCGCCACCTTGGCGTCGATCCGCGCGGTATTGCCAGCGCAATCAAGATCAACATGTCCGAAGGACGCGGCCCGCTTGAAGGCAACGGCGGCTCGACCATCACGCAGCAGGTCGCCAAGCTTTTGTGCCTTGGCGAGACCTTTGACCCGATCCGCTGGAAATCCGAAGCCGACTTCGAGGCCGAATGCCGCAAATCCTCGATCTGGCGCAAGATCAAGGAAGTGCCCTACGCGCTGGCGATGGAGGCGAAATACTCGAAAGAGGATATCCTCAACATCTATATGAACCGCTCATACCTCGGGGCGGGCGCGCGCGGTTTCGAGGCGGCAGCACAGCGCTATTTCGACAAATCAGCAGCTCAGGTTAACGCCGCCGAGGCAGCAATGCTTGCCGGCCTGCTCAAGGCACCAAGCTATTTCGCGCCGACCTCGAACCTGCAAAGGGCGCAGGACAGGGCAACGGTCATCCTTGGGCTGATGCATGAACAGGGCTATCTGGACGACAAATCCTATGCCGAGGCCAAGGCCAGTCCGGCTGCGCTTTCCAAGGCGGCTGCGGCGCGGGCGGGCGGTTACTTTGCCGACTGGGTGATGGAATCCGGCCCCGGCTTCCTGACCAGCGAAACGACCGAGGATGTCACTATCAAGACCACCTTCGACCAGCGTGTGCAACGCGCGGCCGAACGGGCGCTGAAGCGCATCTTTGACGAAAAGGTGGCACCGGGGTCGAAGGCACAGGCGGCGGTGGTCGTGATGTCGCCCGACGGCGCGGTGCGTGCCATGATCGGCGGGCGCGACAATACCGCGACCGGCACCTTTAACCGGGCAACGCAGGCCAAGCGCCAGACCGGCTCCAGCTTCAAACCCTTTGTCTATGCCGCCGCGCTGGATCAGGGGTATAGCCCGAACGACACCGTTCTGGACGCGCCGCTTACCATCAACGTGCGCGGCTCGGGCCCGTGGTCGCCTCAGAACTATACGCGCCGCTATCTCGGCGAAGTGACGCTGACCCGCGCCCTGTCGCAGTCGCTGAACACCGCGACGATCCGCCTTCAGGAAATCGTCGGCCGTGATGCGGTACGCCGCGTAGCGCAGGACTTTGGCTTCTCGAACGATCTGGCCAGCGGCCCGTCGCTGGGCCTTGGGGTGTCAGAATCGACCCTGCTGGCCATGACCGGCGCCTATGCCGGCATCCGCAATGGGGGTACTGCCGTCAGCCCCTACGGTCTGGTTGAACTGCGCATCAAGGGTGACGATCAGGCGCTGATCGGTCAGGTCGGCGGCATGGGCCAGCGCGTGATCTCACAAAAGGCAGCGCGCGAGCTGATCGGCATGATGCAGCAGGTGATCGAAAACGGCACCGGCGGCAGGGCGCGGCTTGCAGGACGACCGGCTGCAGGCAAGACCGGCACGACCTCAAGCTATCGCGACGCATGGTTCATCGGCTTTACCGGCCAATATGTGACCGGCGTCTGGATGGGTTATGACGACAACACTCCGCTCAAGGGCGTGACGGGTGGCGGGCTGCCGGCCGAGGTCTGGCAGGCCGTCATGAACGAGATCCACGAGGGCTTGCCCGTCGAGCCGCTGGGTAACTTCGCCTTTGACCCGGATAGCGCAGTGCCGCAGGTGGTCAGCACCACGGGCGACGGCGCAGCCGATCCGCTTGCCGCCGCGCTGTCCGAGGCGCTTGGCCAACCCTCGCCGCAAGCTCAGACAGCACCTGTCGAGGGCGGCCAGGCCCTGCCCGACCCTGCGGCGGGTGGTGGTGTGCCGACCTTCCCGGCTCAGACCGTGACTTCGAACCCCGAAGCCGCGCCACCTGCGCCCGCCGATGGCGGCGCAGATGATCCGCTGACCCAGGCGCTGCGAAATATCGAGGGCGTCTATCAGGAGTAACGACAAAGGCCGGCCCCAAGGGACCGGCCTTTAACTTGCGATGGGCCTACCTGCCTTATCCCGCCTGCTGCAGATCGGCGGTCAGCGCCGCGATATCGCCCTTGCGCCGCGCAAGCATCGCCCCGATCTCGGCCCGTTCCGAGGCGAGCATGTTCACCCCCTCGATGATGATGTTGAAATAGCGGCTCTGCCCGGACTTGTCCGAAACGTGCCATTCAACCTCCATCGGGCTGCGTCCCTTAAGATAAGCGACCGAAGTCACGGCATAGAATGATTTTACCGGCCGCGCGCCCGTCACCTCGATCTCTGAGCCGATGAATTCGCGGAAGCGCTTGCCGTATTTACGGCCGATATAACCCTGAAACGCCTGTTTATAGGCGGCAAACCCGGCCGCACCCGCCTGCCGCGCCGCCGGACCCAGCGCGGAACGCGCAATGATGTCCACATCGGCATAGCGGGCAAAGATCGCCTCAAACGCCTTGAACATCTGCGCCGGAGGCTGACCCGAGTTGATGACCGTATAGACCTCGTCCAAAGATTTCTCGATCAGCGCCCGCGCCTCGTTGGTATCCAGCGCCCAAGCCGGCTGAGCGACAAGTGCCAGCCCCGCGCCGATCAGGCCCAGAAAACCGCGCCGGTTATGGCGCCGGAACTCATTCGGCATAAGGGTCAATATTCTCTCCTTCTTCGCCCAGTTCATGGCGGCGATGCTGCAACCAGATCAGCCGCGTCTGGGCATAACTATCCGCGCTTTCATACAGGATGGAATCGACGGAATCGCTAAAACGCCCTCGTTCACCGGCTTTTGAGGCCGCGCGCGCGCCCATCCCGATCAGATACTGGTCCCGGTTCAGCCATCCGCGCATCGGATCAATCACCAGATCGACGACGCGGCCCACCGCATCACGTTCAGTCGAGGGGCCAATCAGTGGCAGTTCAAGATAAGCACCCTCACCCACGCCCCAGGCAGCCAGTGTCTGGCCGAAATCGGTATCCTCTTCCGGCAGGGCGAAATCTTTGCCGGCTGGGTCAAGCAGTCCCGCAAATCCCAACGTCGAGTTCACCAAAAACCGAAAGGTCGTGCGCACCGCTGGCGCAGGCTTGCCCTGTAAAAGATGGTTCACCGCCGTGCCCGGCAATGCAAGGTTCGAGCCGAAATTTCCTGCGGCCTCAACTATATGGCTGCCGATACCCTTGCCATCTTTGCCCGACACGCCAGAACTCAGCGGCTTGACGACGCGCGAGTCGACCGCCCGGTTAAAGGCGTGAACCTTGCGGTTCATCGGCTCGTAAGGATCATGGATGCCGTCGCCGTCCCGATCCGCTGAACAGCCCCCCGCCAGAGCGGCTGCAAAAAAAGCGATCAGATGATACCTGGCAATCAATTGCTAACCTGCTGCTGATAGGTTCTGGTGAACAGTGGCGATTCGAACGGTGATGGTTTAGGGGCATGTATTGCCGTTGCGCTTTGGGATATGCGCTGGAACAATTCCGGGCAAGCCCGGTGAGGTTAACGAGGAAAGGACGAGCATGGCCTTGCCGCCGATGCGACATGATGGCGGGCGCGAGCTAAAGACTGCCCGGGCGCTGGCATGGCAGCTTTATGGCGCCGTCGGCCTGTTTTCTTTCGCAGTGAACATGCTGATGCTGACCGGACCGCTCTTCATGATGCAGGTCTATGACCGGGTACTTGCCAGTCGTTCGGTCGAAACGCTGACAGCGCTGTTTCTGCTGGTGACCTTTCTGTTCACCCTTATGGGGGTGCTGGACCTCGCCCGGAACCGGATCATGGCCCGTATCGCTGCCCGTTTTCAGGAACGGATGGAGGGGCGCGTCTTTACCGCCGCCTTGCAGGATGGTCAGGCCGTCGGTTCTGATGTCGTCGTGCGCGGCGGGATGCGTGATCTTGAGGCCGTACAGAAACTGATCGCCTCGCCGGTTCTGATGGCGCTGTTCGACCTGCCTTGGGCCCCGTTCTTTCTGGCGGCGGTATTTCTGTTTCACCCGCTGCTTGGGGCTGTCGCGACTGCGGGTATGGTAATTCTGATCTCATCAACCCTTCTGAACCAATGGCTTAGCCGCGATTCCCTGCAGCAAGCCGCCATCGCCAGCCATTCGGCCGAACGCATGTCTGACCTTTATCGCGATGAGGGTGAGGTCATCAGCTCACTCGGCATGCGCGGCGCGGCTTTCCGGCGCTGGCAGGCCGCACGCGACAAGGCGACCGAGGCGACGATGCGCTCCAGCGACCGCGCCTCTGGCTTTACGGTATTTTCGCGCACCTTCCGGCTGTTTCTGCAAAGCGCCCTTTTGGCGGCCGGCGCATGGCTGGTCCTGCAACAAGAGGTAACACCCGGCGCGATGATCGCCTCATCTATCCTGATGGGCCGGGCGCTGGCCCCGATTGAGCAGGTGGTTGGCAGCTGGTCGATCGTCCAGCGCGCCCAAGATGGATGGAGGCGGCTGAGCGAACTGCTTTCGCGCCGCCCACCGCCTGCGCAACGCACCCCCCTGCCCAAACCAGAGGCGCGGCTTGAGGTTCGCAATCTCACTGTTGTGCCCCCCGGCCAAGGCATGGCGACCCTGCGTGGTGTCAGTTTCGACCTTGGACCCGGTCAGGCACTTGGCGTGATCGGCCCTTCGGGTGCTGGCAAGTCCACACTGGCGCGCGCACTTATCAGCGCATGGCCCATTGCCTCTGGCTCGATCCGGCTGGGTGGCGCGACCCTCGATCAATATGACCCGGATGTGCTGGGGGGGCTGATCGGCTATCTGCCCCAACAGGTGACCTTGTTTGATGGCACGATTGCGGAAAATATCGCCCGCCTTTCGCCCGAGCCTGACCCCGAGCGCATTGTTGCCGCCGCTATGGCCGCTGCCGCGCATCAGATGATCCTTGATTTGCCGCAGGGTTATGACACACGGGTCAGTCAGACCGGCGGGCGCCTGTCCGGAGGACAGATCCAGCGCATCGGGCTGGCGCGCGCGCTCTATGCCGATCCGGTGATCTTTGTGTTGGACGAACCTAACTCCAACCTCGACAACGAAGGCTCAACCGCACTGAACATTGCAATCCGCAATATCAAGGCGCGCGGAGGCTCAGTGATCATCATGGCCCACCGCCCAGCCGCGATCACGGAATGTGAACTGCTGCTGGTAATGGATCAGGGCCTGCGCCGTGGTTTTGGCCCGCGCGATGAGGTCCTGAAATCGCTGGTCAAGAATGCGGAACAAATCGCCCGCGCCCAGGGCCATGGCGGAGGCGTGACATGACGAACCCAGATCAATTGGACCAGGCCCCGGCAGAGCACCCAGCCGCAACCCCGGCGGCACCACAACCCGAGCCGCTCCAGTCGAAATTCCACGCTCGTCCGACGCCAACACCGTCGCCACAGCCCCTTGCTGCGCGGTCCCGACCGGAATGGTCAGCGCGCGGGCCGGTAGTCCTGGGGTTGGTCGCCATGCTGGTTCTGGTCGGCGGCTTTGGTCTTTGGGCCTGGGGAGCTCGTATAGCCGGCGCCGTCGTCGCCCCCGGACAGGTCGAAGTTGAACAGCGCCGGCAGGTTGTCCAGCATCCTGATGGTGGTGTGGTCACGGAAATCCTGATCCATGACGGCGAAAACGTGACTGCCGGCCAACCGCTGATCCGGCTTGACGGCACATTGCTCGACACCGAACTCGCCATCGTCGAAGGTCAGTATTTCGAGATCCTCGCCCGCCGCGGCCGGCTTGAGGCCGAGCGTGCCGACCGCGAGAATATCGAGTTTCCACAGGAACTGATCGAGACAGCTGCGAAACATCCCCAACTGAAAACCATGATGGAGGGGCAGACCAGCCTGTTCCGTGCCCGGCTTGACACTCTTCGGCAGTCCATTGGCCAGTTGGCCAAGCAGGCAGAACAGGTGCAGTCGCAGATCGGCGGCGTCGATGCGCAGATGGAGGCATTGAAGCAGCAGCGAAGCTTTATCGAACAGGAATTGCGCGACCAGCGGTCTCTGCTGGAAAAGGGTCTGGCCCAGGCCCCCCGGGTTCTGGCACTGGAACGCGAGGCGGCCCGTCTGGATGGCATGTTGGGTGAGACGACGGCCGCCCGGGCCCGCGCTGTCACCCAGCTGGCCGAAATCGACCTGTCACGGCTGGAGAAAAGTGCCTCCCGTCGCGAAGAGGCCGAAACCGAGCTGCGCGAACTTGGCTATCGTGAGCTGGAGTTGGCTGAGCGGAGAAGATCGCTGATCGAACGCATCTCGCGACTGGAAATCCGCGCCCCGGTATCGGGGGTGGTGCAGGAACTGCAGGTTACCACACCGCGCTCGGTCATCCGTCCGGCTGATCCGATCTTGTTCATTATCCCTCAGGACCGGCCGTTGGTGGTCGCCGCGCGTATCGCCACCATCAACATCGACGAGGTCCACCCCGGACAAAAGGTGGTGCTGCGCTTTTCGTCCTTTTCGTCGCGCACCACGCCCGAGATTGATGGTACGCTAAGCCGCGTCTCACCCGATACGCTGGTCGATCAGGCAACCCATATCCCCTATTACCGGGCCGAGGTGACTATCCCGGCAAGCGAGGTCGAAAAACTTGGGGAGCTGGCGCTAATCCCCGGCATGCCGGTCGAGGTCTATGTCCAGACCGGCGAGCGCAGCCCGCTGGCCTATCTGATCAAACCACTGTCGGATTATTTCACCCGCGCGTTCCGCGAGAACTGATCTTTCAGAATAACAAACTGTTGCGCGCCCCGATGCCCGGCAAACGCAACAGCAGGCACCGGACGTAACAGACCCTGCGTTACGCAGGCTTTGCTTTCTTCGCCTTAAAGTCGCAAGCCTGAGAAAGTGCTGGAAATGCGCAGCAGACAGAGAGGCTGACGGCGCCTGCAAGCAGGTCGATGACCAGAAGGAACCCGGAGAGGCCAATAAGAAAAAGCGGTTGGCGCTCAGCCACTCACGCAGGCGCTTACGATAAAAAATTAAGCCGGCACGAAGCAACGTGCCGGCGATGTTTTCAAAGCGAAGACGGCTTAGACGCCGAGACACCAGCGCATGACGGCTTTTTGTGCGTGCAGGCGGTTCTCGGCCTCATCAAAGATGACCGAGTTCGGCCCGTCCATCACCGCGCTGGTTACCTCATCGTCACGATGGGCAGGCAGGCAATGCATGAACAGGGCACCGGGCTTGGCAAGCCCCATCAGCGCTTCGTTGACCTGATAAGGGCGCAGCTGATTGTGCCGCCGCTCGCGGGCCGATTGCGGATCGTGCATGGACACCCACGTATCTGTCACCACCAGATCGGCCCCCTCGACCGCCTTGGCGGGATCACGTTCGATTGCGACCTGCACACCTTGGGCGCGGGCAAAATCCACGGCCTCACGCTCGGGGTCAAGCGTGGGAGGACCAGTAAAGACAAAATCATAGCCAAACTGTCCGGCGGCATGAATCATCGAGCAGCAGACATTGTTGCCATCGCCCGACCAGACCACCTTGCGGCCCGCGATCGGGCCGCGATGTTCTTCGAAGGTCATCACATCGGCCATGATCTGGCAGGGATGGGTGCGGTTCGTCAGCCCGTTGATGACCGGCACGCTGGCATGTTCGGCCATCTCAAGCAGGGTCGCCTCTTCAAATGTACGGATCATGATCAGATCGACATAACGCGACAGCACACGGGCGGTATCGGCGATGGTCTCGCCATGGCCAAGCTGCATTTCTTTGCCCGACAGCACCATGGTCTGGCCGCCCATCTGGCGCACACCAAGATCAAAGCTGACCCGGGTGCGGGTCGATGGCTTTTCAAAGATCAGCGCGACCATACGGTTTTTGAGCGGCTGTTCGGCATCGGGCGCCCCTTTGGGCAGGCCGTTGCGCGCGTCCTTCATCCGGCGCGCATTGTCGATCATGCCGCGCAACTCTGCCTTATCGGTGGTGTGGATGTCGAGGAAACTATTCATCTGAGTGTCTTTCGGATTGATCCAGCAAGCAAGCCGCTTTGCCAAAGCGAGGTCAAGGGTCAAGGTCCGCTGCCGCTGCGAAAATCCGGCGCGAAACGTAACACCGCTTCATCGGTGCCGGGTCATGACACGGGCAAGCGTACCATCTGCCCGCGGGCGCAACGTCGGCGCCAGACCGCCCAGCAGGGACCGGCCGTCAGCACCGCCCCCAGCGGCAGGCGCACCAGCGCAAGGTCCGAAAGAAAGAATATGGTTCACCAATGCCCCATATGCCCCGGGATGCGGGGCGGGACAGCGACGGGCCGACAGGCTGGGAATGGGGCGGGCCGGGGCCGCCCGGGATTTATGCACGTCACAAGGGTGCGACCGATCCGCCCACAGGGGCAGATCGGCAAATCTCAGCGGCTGAGGGCCGAGCCTATCCATCAAGCCGCCCGGCAGCACGATCCAGCCGTGCAACCGCCTCGGCGATCTCTTCGTCCGAGATGTTCAGCGGCGGCAAGAGGCGCACGGTATTATCGGCCGCGCCAACGGTCAAAAGATGTTCAGCGTAGCCTGCGTTGACCAGATCGGCGGGGGCAACCTTGCATTTCAGCCCCAGCATCAGACCCTGACCGCGCACAGCCTCAAAAACTCCGGGATGGGCGGCGATCAGCCCTTCGAGCTTTTGCCGCAGCAGCGCGCCCTTGCGGTTTACCCCGGCCAGAAACTCGGGCTGGGCAATGATCTGCATGACGCGCACCCCGACCGCACAGGCCAGCGGGTTGCCGCCATAGGTCGAGCCATGGGTGCCCGCCGCCATACCCGAGGCCGCCTTTTCAGTCGCAACCACCGCGCCCAGCGGAAAGCCACCACCGATACCCTTGGCAACCATCATGATGTCAGGCGTGATACCCGCCCATTCATGGGCAAACAGCCGGCCGGTCCGGCCCATGCCCGACTGGACCTCATCCAGCACCAAAAGTGCACCGGTCTGATCGCAAAGCCCGCGAATCAGGCGCAGATCGGCATCGGGCAGCGGCCGGATGCCACCTTCGCCCTGAACCGGCTCCAGCATGACGGCGGCAGTGCGGTCAGAGATGGCGGCCTTCAGCGCCTCCATGTCCCCCCAGGGCAACTGGCGGAAACCGGGCATCAGCGGACCGAACCCCTTAACCATCTTTTCCGATCCCGCAGCGGCGATGGCACCGGTCGAACGGCCGTGAAAGGCGCCCTCAAAGGTCAGTATCTCGTACCGGTCGGGATCGCCTTGCTCGGACCAGTATTTGCGCACCATCTTGATTGCCAGCTCCGCCGCCTCGGTGCCCGAATTGGTGATGAAGGCGGTGTCGGCAAAGGTGTGCTCGACCAGCAGATCGGCCAGCTGTTCCTGCTGGGGAATGTTGTAAAGGTTCGAGACATGCCAGATGCGCCCGGCCTGCTCGGTCAGGGCAGAAACCAGATCAGGGTTGGCATGGCCGAGCGAGTTCACGGCGATGCCCGCGCCAAGATCCAGATATCGGGTCCCGTCCGTCGCAATGGCCCATGTGCCCTCGCCTCTTTCAAAGGCGATTGGCGCGCGGTTATAGGTCGGCAGGACGTGCGAAATCATGGAGTTACCCTCTCTGGGAACGGCCGCGTGGCGGCACCATGGCTGACGAAAATGCAGAAAGGCAGGCGTGATCGTGCGTTGACAGCGTCAACGTCGGGGACGGGCAATATGAGCGGTCCATGCGATCATGCCCGTCGCATAGCGCGGAAGCGCGCGCCGTGCAACGAAGATTTCAAGGCTTCATCCGATAGCCTGTCGCAAGCCAGCGCCATGCGGTGAACAGAACCGCCGCCACGGTCAGCCCACAGATCAGCAGCCCGCGCAGCACCGGCGCATCCGACACACCGGCGATGCCGTAACGCGCCCCGTCGATCAGGTAAAAGATCGGGTTCCAATGGGCCAGCACCCGGAAAGGCTGGGGCAGCACCTGCACCGAATAAAATGTGCCCGACAGAAACGACAGCGGCGTCACGATGAAATTGGTGATCGCAGCCATATGGTCGAATTTCTGCGCGACGATCCCGCCCAGCAGGCCAAGCCCCCCCATGAGCAAGGCGCCAAGGATCACAAAGACCAGCGCCCAAACCGGATGGGCAATCCCCTGCCCGATTACCAGCGCCATGCCTATTGCGATGGCTGTGGCGACGATCAGGGCACGCATCACCGCCCCGATCAGATAACCGGCCAGGATCTCACCCGCCGACAGGGGCGGCATCAGCGTATCGACGATATTTCCCTGCATCTTGGCCGAGATGATGCTCGACGACGTGTTGGCGAATGCGTTCTGGATCACCGTCATCATCAGGATCCCGGGTCCCAGAAAGGCAAGATAGGGCAACCCCATCACCTCGCCCCGGTTGCGCCCCAGCGCCAGCGCAAAGACGATCACGAACAGGGCCGATGTCATCAGCGGCGCAAATATGGTCTGCTGCCAGACGCTCATGAAGCGCATGACTTCGCGTCGGCTTAGTGTATAAAGGCCCAGCCAGTTCACCCGGCCAAAGCGCCGCACACCCATCTGGCGAAATTCCGGGGGCGTTCCGGAGGATGTCGGGATCGTTTGCATCGGCGCTCCTTGAATTCGCGGGCTTGTGTGGGTAAATCTGGCTATCCCCGGATTTAAGGCCGGGTCTTGCGGAATTGAAGCCACTAGCACGAAGGGCACCGGAAAGCACCCGGTGCAGGAAAGGCAAGCCATGTCCTGGACCGACGAGCGCGTCGAGACGTTGAAACGCATGTGGGCCGAGGGCCAGTCGGCCAGCCAGATCGCCAAGGAGCTGGGCGGCGTGACCCGTAACGCGGTGATTGGCAAGGTGCACCGCCTTGGCCTGTCGAACCGTAATGAAGAAAGCCCCGAGCCCGCGCCCGAAGCTGCGGCCAAGCCTGCCGCCCCCATTGCCGCCGCACCCGAGCCGAAACCGGCGCCTGCACCCGCAGCAGCCCCGGCGCCGAAACCCGCGGCTGCTGCGCCTGCCGCTGAGCCCGCGCCCGCACCTGCGCAGCCGGCAAGCTTTAACCGCCGGCCTATCGTGCCGGCTGGGCAGCCGCTGCCGCCCCAGCCCTCGGCCAATGAAATCAGCCCCGAAACGCTGGCCAGCGTGCGCGAGGTTGAAAAGCGTGCCCGCAAGCTGAGCTTGATGGAGCTGACCGAGCGGACCTGCAAATGGCCGATCGGCGACCCGGCGACCGACAAGTTCTGGTTCTGCGGCCTGCCGACCGTGGCCGGAAAACCCTATTGCGAGGCGCATGTCAGCGTCGCATTCCAGCCGATGAGCGCGCGGCGCGACCGCAGGCGCTAAGTGGCCCATTTCCCCAGACTTGCCGCATTGGCGGTGACGCTGGACGGCGTCGGCGATACGGCGCGGGCGCTGCTGGTTCAGCGGCGTAACCCGCCTGACGCCGGGTTATGGGGTTTTCCGGGTGGCCATGTCGAGCCGGGCGAAACCGCGCTTGAGGCCGCCGCCCGCGAACTGGCCGAGGAAACAGGGGTCATCGGTCGCCCGCTTTCCTATCTCGAAAATATCGACGTGATCGAGCGTAACGACGACGGTTCGTTGCGCTTTCACTTTCTGCTGACAGCAGTGCTATGCGACTATATTTCGGGTGAGCCGCTGGCAGCGGATGACGCGGCGGACGCACGCTGGGTGCCGGTTGCCGATATCCTCTCCGCACAGCTGCCGCTAAGCGCAAGCGTGCCCGAGGTGGTCCGCAAGGCGCTTGCCCTGTGGTCGGAAAGAACGCGTTGATCCGGGGATTGCCGAGGCTCTGGCCTTCGCGCCCACTGCTGGATAAAGAAACCCGAGGAACCTAACAGGACCCGATCATGGCGCGGCATCTCATTACTTCGGCGATCCCCTACATCAACGGGATCAAGCACCTCGGCAACCTCGTCGGCTCGCAGCTTCCCGCGGACCTCTATGCCCGTTACCTGCGGGGACGTGGGCATGAGGTGATGTTCATCTGCGCCACGGACGAGCATGGGACGCCTGCCGAACTGGCAGCCGCCAAGGCCGGGAAGCCGATCGCCGAATATTGCGCCGAAATGCACGAGATTCAGGCCGAGATCGCCCGTAACTTTGGCCTGTCTCTTGACCATTTTGGCCGCTCTTCCAGCCAGCGCAACCATGTGCTGACCCAGCATTTCGCCGGCAAGCTGGACGAAAACGGATATATCTCGGAGGTCGAGGAACGTCAGGTCTATTCGATTGACGACGGTCGTTTTCTGCCCGACCGCTATATCGAAGGCACCTGCCCCAACTGCGGCTATGACAAGGCCCGCGGCGACCAGTGCGAGAACTGCACCAAGCAGCTTGACCCGACCGACCTGATCAACCCGCGCTCGGCCATTTCGGGCTCAACCAATCTGGAAGTGCGGGCAACCAAGCATCTTTATCTGCGCCAGCGTTCACTCCGGGATCAGATTTCGGCCTGGATCGACAGCAAGACTGACTGGCCGATTCTGACCACCTCGATTGCCCGGAAATGGCTGAACGACGGCGACGGCTTGCAGGACCGTGGGATCACCCGCGACCTGGACTGGGGCATCCCGGTCAGGAAAGGCGACAAGCCCTGGCCAGGGATGGAGGGTAAGGTCTTCTACGTCTGGTTCGACGCGCCGATCGAATATATCGCCGCGACAGCCGAAGGCACGGATAAGCGGGGCGAACCTGACAGCGCATGGCGCCGCTGGTGGCGTCTGGACGAGGGCGCCGATGACGTGACCTATACCCAGTTCATGGGAAAGGATAACGTGCCCTTCCACACCCTCTCCTTCCCCGCGACGATCATCGGTTCGGGCGAGCCGTGGAAGCTTGTCGATTATATCAAGAGCTTCAACTATCTGACCTATGACGGCGGCCAGTTCTCGACCAGTCAGGGACGCGGCGTGTTCATGGATCAGGCGCTGTCGATCCTGCCCGCCGATTACTGGCGCTGGTGGCTGTTGTCCCATGCGCCCGAATCGGGGGACAGCGAATTCACCTGGGACAATTTCCAGCAGTCGGTGAACAAGGACCTGGCCGATGTGCTGGGCAATTTCGTCAGCCGCATCACCAAGTTCTGTCGCAGCAAATTCGGCGAAGCCATCCCCGAAGGCGGCAGCTGCGGCCCCGAGGAAGAGGCGCTGATCGAGGCGCTGACCACCCGGATCCGCGCCTATGAAGGGTTCATGGATCATATCGAGATCCGCAAATCGGCAGCCGAGCTGCGCGCGATCTGGGTCCTTGGCAACGAATATCTGCAATCGGCGGCCCCTTGGTCCACCTTCAAGACCGACCCCGGAAAAGCCGCAATGCAGGTGCGTCTGGGGCTGAACCTGATCCGGCTTTACGCGGTCCTTTCGGCGCCCTTCATTCCCTTCGCCTCGGAGGCGATGCTGGAGGCGATGCACACCGACAACCGCGACTGGCCCGATAACGTCCGTGCCGCGCTTGAGGCCCTGCCCGCAGGCCATGCGTTTACCGTGCCAGAGGTGCTTTTCGCCAAGATCAGCGACGAAAACCGCGATGAATGGCAAGAGCGGTTCAAGGGCATCCGCGACTGATCAAAGGGGCACGCTACGGTGATCGGGACAAGGCTGCGGCAAATAACCTAGTAAATTTGTCGCATTTCTGCCACAGACATTTTGCAGACAGAACTATACCCTTGTCCCGCTTGCCCGGGACTGATTAACCGCCCGTCAGCGACCCAGGCATCGGCGCTCCCTCTCGTCCGGTCGACCAAGGCAGAAATCCATCTTTTCTGTTGTCGAGAGGTGACCATGCCTTCCCCATCCTTGCCCCATCCAGCCCGCACTCGCGGGCACCGCAGCCTGCGCACGGCGCTGCTTTCACTTTCGGCGCTATGCGCCCCGGCGCTTGCGCTGGCCCAGGAACAAAATGCCGATGTCGTCGTTCTGGACAGCATCGTCATCACTGCTGCGGGCTTTGAACAGAACATCAAAGAGGCCCCGGCCAGCATTTCGGTCATCACCTCCGAAGAACTGAAAAAGGGCAGTTTCACCAGCCTGACCGATGCTCTGAAAGAGGTGCAGGGGGTTGTCACCACCGGGGTCGCCAACGAAACCGATATCTATATCCGCGGCCTGCCGGGCCAGTACACCCTGATCCTCGTGGACGGAAAGCGCCAGACCACCCGCGATGCGCGCGTGAACGGCAACTCGGGCTTTGAGCAGAGCTTTATCCCCCCGATCGCAGCCATTGAGCGGATCGAGATCGTGCGCGGCCCGATGTCCTCGCTTTACGGTTCGGACGCCATGGGTGGGGTGATCAACATCATCACCAAACCGGTCGCCGATACCTGGACCGGCTCGATCACGGCCGAGACCGTCATTCAGAACGAAAAGGGCTTTGAAAACAACCAGCAAACCTCGTTCTACGCCTCTGGTCCGCTGATCGCGAATACGCTGGGCCTGCAGGTCTGGGGCCGCAAGTTCGATCAGGACGCCTCGTCGATCTCGGGCGGACCCGGCGGCTCGGACGACTATGACCTGGGCGCCCGTCTGACCTGGCATGTGAACGACCAGAACCAGGTCCTGCTTGAAGCCGGGCGGACCCGGATCAGTGCCGAGGATTACGGCGATCTGGGCTATCGCGACCATGATCGGGATCACTGGTCGCTGACCCATAAAGGTGATTACGGGGATCTGAGCACCGAGTTCAGCTTTTCGCAGGAGGTGGGCGAACGCACAACTTACAGCCGCGCGACCCCCGACGCCGCATTCACGCGCAACCTGCGGTCCCCCGAGGTGCGCAACACGGTTCTTGACGCCAAGGCGACCCGCAGCCTGTCCTGGAATGGCGAGCATCGGCTGACCTTTGGCGGCCAGTTCCTGCGCACCGATATTACCGACCAGAACCCCGGAGCGACGGCGCCCGGCGCCACGCCACGGGATGAAAAGTTCCGCGGCGATGAATGGTCATTGTATGTCGAGGATGAATGGCGCATGCGCGATGATTTCGCGCTGACGCTGGGCCTGCGTTATACCAATAACGAATTCTACGGCGGTCATATTGCCCCGCGGATCTATGGCGTCTGGAATGCGACCGAAAACCTGACCGTCAAAGGCGGTATCTCGACAGGCTACAAGACGCCTGAACTGCGTTCGATTATTCCGGGCTATGCCTATACCAGTGGTGGCGCGGGCTGTGCCAGCAATACCCCGCCCTCTTGCGCGGTTATCCTTGGCAACCCGGATCTGAAGCCGGAAAAAACACTGAACTTTGAATTGGCTGCCGTTTATGAGGCGGATACATTCACGGTCAGCGCCACGGCCTTCCACACGAAGTTCGAAGACAAGCTGCAACAAAGAAGCCTTGGCCGCGACACCAATGGCGATGGCATCCTTGACGAATACGATTACTGGACGGACGGTCCGCAATATGTCGGCTCGGACGGACAGCTATATTACCGGCGCATTATCCAGAACTTCAACGTCGACGAGGCCGAAATCTCGGGCGTGGAATTGGCTGGCGACTGGAACATCACCCCGGACCTGTCGGCGCGCGCCTCATATACCTATACCAAATCCGAGCAAAAGACCGGCGACTTTGCGGGCTTCCCGCTGGCGCGCACGCCTGAACATATGGCCAGCCTGCGCTTTGACTGGGTAACCCCGGTCGAGGGGCTGGATACCTGGCTGTCGGCCAATTACCACGGCTCGGAAATCGCCTCGGGCCTGCGTATCGGCAGCAATGGCCGCGAGGTGGAAATCAACGGTCAAAAAGGGCGCAAATATTCGCCTTATACCACCGTCGATATTGGCGCGAACTACCAGCTGACCGAGACGGCAGCCCTGAATGCCGCCGTCTATAATGTTTTCAACGAAGAGGTCCGCGAAAGCGACTTCAACACGGTGCTGGAAGGCCGTCGTCTGTGGTTGGGTCTGACCGCGAGCTTCTGATCCATCTTTCCTGACAAGTCTTGTGCCCGGCTGTGGACTTTCCACCGCCGGGCATGTTCTTTTCAGAGGGTACAAGACAGGAGAAGAAGCGCGCATGACCCATTGCATCCTGATCGGCGCCCCGGTGGACGAGGGGCAACGGCGACCCGGCTGCCTGATGGGACCGGCGGCCTATCGCGTGGCCGGTCTGGCCGCGACGCTTGAGGATCTGGGCCATACTGTCGAGGATCGTGGCGACCTGGCACCGGCCCCCGGCCGACACCAGACCTGCACCAACCCCGCCGTCCATCACCTGCCCGAGGTCATCGCCTGGACCGAGGCCCTGCAGGCCGCAGGCGCTGCCGCAATGAACGAGGGGATGCCGATCTTTCTGGGCGGCGACCATGCGCTGGCGCTTGGCACGCTGGCCGGGGTTGCGTCACATGCGCAGGCAAAGGGGCGGCCGCAATTCGTACTATGGCTGGACGCGCATAGCGATTTTCACACGCCCGAGACGACCTCTTCGGGGAACCTTCACGGCACGCCTCTGGCCTATGCCTCGGGACGGGCTGGGTTCGATCCATTTCCACCATTCCCTGTGCCGATTCCCGGTCACAACATCTGCATGTTTGGCATCCGCAGCGTGGACGGCGCCGAATCCGCCGCCTTGCGTGAAACGGATATCATCGTCAACGACATGCGCGTGCTGGACGAGCGTGGCATCATCGCCCCCTTGCGCGAATTCCTTGACCGCGTCCGGGCCGAGAACGGGCTTTTGCATGTCAGCCTGGACGTCGATTTCCTTGACCCGTCGATCGCGCCCGCAGTCGGCACCACGGTTCCCGGCGGCACCACCTTCCGCGAGGCGCATCTGGTGTGTGAGCTATTGCATGAAAGCGGGCTGATGACCTCGCTGGACCTTGTCGAGCTGAATCCGTTTCTGGACGAACGTGGCCGCACCGCCAAGCTGATGGTCGATCTGGTTGGCTCGCTGATGGGGCGCAAGGTTTTCGACCGCCCGACCCGCAGTTATTGAGAGCGCAAGCAGCTACTCTTGCCAATTCCCGCCGCGCCCGTTAACCAGCGTTCTGGCGCGGGCGTGGCGGAATGGTAGACGCGTGGGACTTAAAAAGTCTTTTTTCTACCATCCCACAAAAAGCTCGCGGCGGAGAAAAGATAGGTTATACAACGTCTTAGGTGACGTTGCCGTTCGAGGGTGAAAACAAGCGATTCGGCGCTAGGTGCAAGATAGGTGCAGAGAGCCAGGGCTAGGATCGGCGACAAAAGGCGGACGTGGCGAAATCGGTAGACGCAGCAGACTTTAGAATTGGAGTGCCCGCGGGGAAATCCGCGGAGTAGAACCGCTCAAAGTCGGGGAAAGCTAACGGGCAACGCCCTAGGCCAATCCCGAGCCAAGCCCCTAAAGGGGAAGGTGTAGAGACTGGACGGGCGGCGCCTAAAGCCTTCTGGCCATGGCGAAGGGACAGTCCAGACCACGAACGCCATATGGCGGCGGCGAAAGCCGAGGTGGTACGAAAATCTGCTTCTCTGTGAGAGTACGGGTTCGAGTCCCGTCGTCCGCACCATACATACATCGTTTAAGGATAATAGGCGGCTGTAGGTTCGCATCCCGAGCATGCACCCATTTTCAATTGCTGTTCCAGACGACGGCGTAAGTGCCGATCCTTGCCAAGGTTGGGTCGAGGGTTCGACTCCCTTCGCCCGCTACAGTTCTCCTAAAGAAATCAAAAGCTTAAATGAGGGCAGCCTATTGGCGGCCTTTACTTTTTTGGCTTGATCAACACATGATCAACCGCCATGGCGAACAGTGCTGGAGGGCGGGGCTGTGGTTGTGCAGGGACCAAACGACCGAAAAGGTGACCGGATCTGCCTCGTCGGTGATCGGTAGGAAGTCGATCTCGGCCACGAATGCAACCGGCTTGATCTAATTCTCTTTCTCTAACTCCACCATCACTTTTCGGTAGAGGCAGACTGCGACATGCATCGGCATGACGTACAAATTTCATGTAGCAGGTCGCAAGAAGCGGCTCACCATCGTTGTGATCAGCTTCCTGCTTTCCTTGAAACCAATGTCGGACGCCATCAGCGGCAGCATCGGCGCGGCATCAAGGATGACCACCAGAACCGCGCTTGTGTGCTTCGGGTCAAGATCGGGATCGACCTCTCCACGCGATTGACCGGCTTTCAGGGCCTCCATCAGGAGCGCCCGCACGCCATCGGTATTCTCTCTGAGGATAGCGCGGATTCTTTCGTTACGTCCCGCTTCTGCCAGCAATTCAAACAGGATGCGACAATGGGTGAGGTCGTCCCACCCCTTCATGCTCCAAAGCTCCGATAGCAACAAGGTCGCAGTTTGCACTAGATCTACGCTAGGTTGAATATGGGCAGCGTGGCGTGTTCCGCTGTGATTAGTCTTCCAGCACATCTGAATTGATTTTGATCCTGGGAGCGATCGCACTCGGTCATCCGGTCATGTGACCCGACTGAATGCGATCGCTGTTGTTTATTGTTGCTGTTCCTGGACCGCCCCATCACCGCTTTGGCCTTTCTCGCGTCGCTGCCCGAGTTTCCGCACGGCGACGTAGAAGACTGGCGTCAGGAGCAGGCCGAAGAGTGTGACGCCGAGCATGCCGGCGAACACGGCAATGCCCATGACATGCCGCATTTCGGCGCCGGCGCCGGTTGCGATGACAAGTGGAACGACACCGGCGATGAATGCGAGTGATGTCATCAGGATCGGCCGCAGGCGAAGCCGGGCTGCTTCAAGCACAGCATTCAATGGATCGACGCCTTCATCTTCCTTGAACCGCACCGGGTTTGCCGGAGGCTGA